>CANGBQ010000001.1 GCA_947451985.1 Chitinophagaceae bacterium
AGCATTATGGCTTTGTTAGTACGGGTAATCTAAATGAAAAGACATCCACTGTCTACAGTGATCATTGCCTCATTACAGCGAACAAGGAAATCATGTCGGATGTTAATAAAATCTTCCATTATCTAGAAAGCCGCGATTTCAGAACCGCCAAACTTGATCATTGTAAACATCTTTTGGTGAGTCCGTTTAATATGCGCACCAAATTATTAAGCTTAATTGACAATGAAATTAAGCTTGCCAAAGACAAGAAGAAAGCCAGTATAACCCTGAAATTAAATTCGCTGAGTGATCATGTTTTAATAGAAAAGCTCTATGAAGCAGCATTTGCCGGAGTGGAAATCTGGTTGATTGTGAGGGGTATTTGTTGTATGCTGACCGAAAATAAAAAATTTAAGTTTCATGTAAAGGCGATCAGCATAGTGGATGAATATTTGGAGCATGCCCGAGTGATGGCTTTTTATAATGACGGAAAGCCAAAAGTGTTCATTTCATCTGCTGATTGGATGATTCGTAATATCGAACATAGAGTAGAGGCGGCTTGTCCAATATTTGACCCAAACATAAAGAATGAAATCATCGATATTCTTGCCATTCAGTTGCATGACAATGTAAAAGCGAGAATACTGAATAATGACCAAAACAATCTATACATCAATCCTAGAAATGCAGCCAAGATAAGGTCTCAAGTGGAGATTTATAAATATTTACACAAAAAAACCTATTAAAATAATATTTATTTTTGCTCCTTTACTAAGAGCACTATAAATCTCATTCTATATTTTGATACTGGCATCTATTGACATTGGAAGCAACGCGGTTAGATTACTGATCAATGAAGTAAATCAAGCAGATAAAAAGAAGCCTTTTTTTAATAAGCTTAATTTGTTTCGCGTACCCCTTCGCTTAGGTTTCGATGTATTTGAGCACCTATACATTTCTGCAGAAAAAACAAACGAATTGGTTCAGACTTTAAAAGCGTTTAGGCATTTAATGAATGTCTATCAGGTGGATCATTATAAAGTTTGTGCTACGAGTGCCATGCGGGATGCTAAGAATGCTAAAAGTATTTGTGCGACTATTTACAAGGAAACTGGGTTGGAAATTGAAATCATTTCAGGAGACATGGAGGCGGCCATCATTTATGAGAATCATATAGCTGAAAATCTAAACACGGAGAGCAGCTATATGTATATAGATGTGGGAGGCGGCAGTACTGAAATTTCAATATTTGGAAATGGGAAGCTTACTTTCAAGAAATCTTTCAATATAGGAACCATTCGTTTGTTGAAAGACAAAGTGAAAAGCAGCGAGTGGGAAAACATGAAACAAGACATCAAACAGGCTCGAAAAAACAACCTCAATCTCATTGGAATAGGAAGTGGCGGAAATATCAATAAGATATTTTCAATGAGTAAAAGAAAGGATGGCAAACCCCTGGATTTGAGTACTTTAAAGGATTTCTATCAAGACCTGAGCACTATTTCAATTGAAGATCGTATCAAGACATTTAACCTTCGAGAAGACAGGGCCGATGTAATTGTTCCTGCGCTGCTCATTTACATCAATGCCATGCGATGGGGTGATTGTGATGAAATCTATGTGCCTAAAATCGGATTAGCCGACGGATTGATTCAGCATTTGTGGGAAGAGCTGAAAGCGTCTAAAAGAGTGTAACTGAAAAAATATTCGTTTAACACGTTTTTGTGGCCTCGCCTAGAATCGAACTAGGATCTAGAGCTTCGGAAACTCCCATACTATCCATTGTACTACGAGGCCAATTAAAAAACTATTTGCCGAAATTTTGAATATTGGTGCCAAAGATTTTTACGGCAATGGCCAATAGAATGATTCCGAAAAACTTTCTTACCACAATCAAACCGCTGGGTCCAAGCGCTCGTTCAATCCATTTGAGTGATTTCAATACGATATAAATAACGAGAAGATTGATTACAATGCCCACCAAAATATTGACATCCTGATAATTCGCTTTGAGCGACATAATGGTGGTCAATGTGCCAGAACCTGCAATTAATGGAAAAGCGATGGGTACCACACTGCCACTTTTTGGATTGCTGTCTGATTTGAAAAATTCTATTCCGAGTACCATTTCCAACCCAATAATAAAAATCACAATGCTACCGGCTACTGCAAAGGATTTCACATCCAAGCCGAGTATATGCAAGAATTCTCTTCCCAGAAAAAGGAAGAGAATCATCAATGCGCCGGAAGCAAGCGTGGCTTGGGTGCTTCGAATATGTCCGCCCATTTTTTCCTTCAGGCTAATCAACACAGGCACCGAACCCAACATATCAATCACCGCAAAAAGCGTGAAGGAGATGGTCAGTATCTCTTGAACAGCTATGTTACCCAATTCAAACATTGCCTTTTTTTTACAAATATACTAACCATTGCAATGCTGTCAATGTGCTATTCTTTGACCCTAGAATACAAATCGGCAGCCTGCGGTGACATTGAATCCGGCTGTGTTGTAACCATATGTTTCCATGAATCGACTATTGGTCAGGTTCAGCAAGTTGACAAACGCCCTGCATTTTGCTTTTGTAAAATAATACTCGCCATACAGGTCTACCAGCGTATATCCTTTTAAGGCCAGTGTAATGGGATTGAAGTCGGCATCATAGCTATTGATCCATCTTTTGCCTACACCAGTTGCATTCAGACTCATAAACACATGGCTATTCATTTGATAACTGATGTTCACACCAGTGCTATTTCGGGGTCTTGCCGTGAGGTTAAAGAACGCAGTGTCTTGCCCTCCATTAGTAGTGGTGACCTTTCCATCTACATAAGTATAAAATAATTTTATTTTCAATGCTTGATTCGGCCGCCATTCTGCTTCCAACTCACCTCCATTGTCTTTTTGTTTGTCTTGATTGATATAGTACGACTGATCAGTACTGGGATTGTAGTAAAACGCAATGACATCTTTAATGCTCCGATTGAAGTAAGTCAATCGTCCGGATATTTTTTTATTTTTTGATTGAACCTGCACACCGCCTTCTAGGTTGAGTGCGGATTCGGGTTGCAAAGATTTGTTGCCATATTCAGAATACAATTGATACAAACTAGGTGTTTTATACCCCGATGAAAAATTGGTATATAGTTTCCATTGATGATTGAACAAATAAGAGGGATTGATGTTGAAACTGCTATTGTACCCATAAGCGGAATGTTTATTGAATCGGCCGCCTGCTTCCATATTGAATCCTTTGGTGGTGGTTAAGTTGATGGCGCCATAGACGCCCACTTGATGTTGCTGCACCGACTCCAGACTGGTGTAAGTTCTCTTGGGTTCAAACAATCCAACCTCTTCGTATGACTGGAACGTATTGGCTTTTCTGTAATCAGCTCCAATGGTTAATTTGAGCGATTGACTCAATGGGGCAAACCAATAGGCTTCTGCATAATGTTCATGGCTGCTGTATTTACCTGCACTGTATTTTGACCATCCGTTGATGCTCTGGCTGGAATCATCCAAAAAATCACGATCGATTCGATTGAAATTGTACACCAAGTTCAATGTGTTTTTTCCGAATGTGTATTTGTTTTTCACACCCCATTGGCTGTTTTGGATGCCGAATCGAAAATCCAGTTCATCGGTAAAAGCAGCTTGGTCGATGTCTCCTCGGATTTTGGTATACCGAACATAAGGTTGGATGCTGATGTTTTTTGTTGGTTGCCAGCCGATGGCAGCATACAGATTTTGCTGTTTGTAGCCATCTTTGTCTGTCGGCACAGCATGGTTGGGAATGGTATCGCTGGCTTCATTGATACCGTCGGTGCTGAAAAAACTATACTGAAGGGTGTAATTCATTTGTGAACGACTGCCTGAAATACCGGCATTGCCCCTCAAACTATTGAAGCTGCCATAAGAAATGGATCCTGTAGCTTTCATTTTTTGATTGCTGGCTTTGCGCGTAATGATATTGATAACCCCAGCAATGGCATCGCTTCCGTATAAGGTGGATTGACTTCCTTTTAATATTTCAATCCGTTCTATATTGTCAAGCGCAAACAATCGGATGTCAAAGTTGCTACCAATGCCAGAGGCATCATACATGGGCATGCCGTCAATGGTGATGAGGGTATAATCAATTTTGGCACCACGCACAAAAACAGATTTGTCTTTTCCTTGATTGCTGCTGGCGCCATTGATATATACACCACTTTGCTCGTTTAATAATTGTGCCAAGTCTTTACCGCCACTTTTTTCGATTTGTTCGCGTGTAATAACAGTTACCACTTTTCCGGTGAGGGCAGTTTTGTTGGGGAACTTGTTGGCGGTCACCACTACTTCGTCCAAAGCCGTGGCGGTGGTGTCTTTTTGTGCTTGTGAGAGACTACTGATGAATAATACAGCAGTCGCCACAAAAAAATGCTTGTTCATGTTACAGGAGTTTTTGTGTGACTGCTTCCAGGAAATAAAAAAGAAAGAAAACTGAAAAATGAATGAATCATTTGTCAATCTTCAAGCCTTTCACCCGAAAGCTGAATGTTGTTATTGAATGAGGCAGGTCTTCTGACTTACTCTTTGTTCATCGCCTTCCCGTCAGTGACAGTGGCTTGAAGCATGAACAATCGATAGATAGAGCTTACAGCTACGGGGATAGTGCCGGACTTACACCGGTCTTCCCTTTTAATTCCGAACATCGGAAACCGAATTCCAATCAAAAGTAGCCGCCCCGCTCGAAGAAGGCAAAATAAGTTATGCTTAGCCTGTGAATAAACAAGAAAGCCGCTGATACAGCGGCTTTGATAATACAAGCATCTCTGATGCAATGCTATTTATTTGGCAACGGTTTTGAACAACCGGCCCGTTACTTTCAATATTTCAATATAAGTGGAATTGGCTGCACCATTTTGCATGTTGGTGACAATGTTTTCGCATTGGGTTACCATTTTACCGAGCAATGGTTTTACCTCAGTGGCATTGAATCCTGCAGGAACTGCCGAATTGTTTAATTTTCTGGAAGCTTCCAGCAAAGCCTGGGCATTTTGTCGCAAAGGGGTCATGTCGTTTTTCATGGCAGGCGTATGCACCACATTGAGTATTTTGTAAAAATCATTCAACTCAGGCCACTGAGCCAATTTAGATTGACCGAAGCTGTTGAAAGCCATCGCCAAAACAAAAAACAATAGTAATTGAATACTTTTCATGGTCATTATTATTTTATAGAATCAACTAATCTAGCTTTTGAAGCCAGAACTTGCCAACAAACTTAATTTTTTTTACTTGATTTTGCACTTTTTTGTCTGGGAATCTCGTGAAGCCTGTCATTTTTAACGATTCGGATTGGCAGTATCCTCTTTGCTGACACTCAATGACTTATTTCATTTTTGGGGAAAGGTAAAAAAGCAGGACAACATCAGCCATTTGGGTGTTTCTCATCAACTTTTACGATACCAATCAGATATAATTAGCTATTAATATGCCAATATTGACCGCTTATACAAATGCCGCCCCGTAGTACAGTTTGAATCAATTAATTTTGCATTATGCGTCAGACAGTTAGCCTTCTTTTTATATTATTGTTAGTAGCGATTGGACAGGTGGATGCCCAGCAAAAATGGAACCTGGAAACCTGTGTTACCTATGCTATGAAGCACAACATTGCCGTGAAACAAAGTGTTTTGCAAGCAAAGCTGTCCGGGATCACCTACAAGCAAAGCCAATGGTCGCAGGTTCCTTCTCTTAGTCTGGGAGCCAATGGCGCCTTCAACAGCGGAAACAACCAAGATCCCACCACTTTCACCAGGGTTACTCAAAATTATATTTCTGCCGGCGTTCAATTACAATCGAGCGCAGAGATATTTAATTTTTTCAGCAAACGCAATACCATTGCCGCCAACGAATGGGAGTTAATGGCTTCCAAAGCGAATGTGGGCAAAATCATGAACGATATTGCTTTGTCAACTGCCAATGCCTATTTACAGTTGTTGCTGGCCAAAGAGCAACAGCACATAGCCGAAGTGCAAATTCAACAAAGCCAGTTTCAATTGTCCAACACACGTAAAATGGTAGATGCGGGTGCTTTGCCCGAACTCAATGCCACCCAATTGGAAGCGCAACTAGCGTCGGATAGCGGCAATTACATCGCGGCCAAAGGCAATACTACCCAGGCGATGCTGACATTGAAGAATTTGATGAGCATCGAAGCCGATACGGAACTGGATATCGAAGCGCCTCCTGTTGAATCCATCCCGCTTCAATCCATTGCCGATTTACAACCGTCATTTGTATACGAGCAGGCATTGAAAAATCAGCCGCAACAACAGAGCAATGAATACAAATTAAAAGCTGCTCAAAAAAATCTATCGGCTGCCAAAGCAAGTAGGTATCCAACACTTGCAGCTTTTGGAACACTTGCCTCTAATTATCTTTCTTTCGACAAGCAGCCCATTTATGATAAAATACTTTCTGGATATACGTCTACCGGGTTGGTGGCAGATGCAGGGGGTGGAGTGTTGTACAATGTGCAAGCGCCTGTCTATACCAATGGCCAAACCATCGGCTATCTTTCTCCCGCTAGTTTTCAATCCCAATTGTCAGACAACTTTAGAAAATCATTCGGATTGAGCCTTAGCGTTCCATTGTTTAATGGGGGCAATACGCACGCTTTAGTGGAAAGAAGCAGAATCAATTTGCAATCGATGCAACTGCAAAAAGAACAAGACAACCTAAAGCTGAAGCAAGATATTTACCAAGCTTACAATGCTGCATTGATTGCGCAAGAAAGATTCAATGCAGCCGATAAAATGGTGGCGGCAAATGAGAAAGCGTACAATTTTGCCAGCAAACGATTTTCTATTGGCGCCTTGAGTACATTCGATTTGATCACTACGCAAAACAATTTGCTCCGAGCCAAATTGGAATACAGCATCAACCGATTTGATTATGTGTTTAAAATGAAAGTGCTTGAATTTTACAAAGGCGCGGGCTTGACTTTGTAATACAATTCTTAAAAATTATTTTTTTAAATAACGATACGATGAGTAAAAAAACAAAATGGATTTTAATTGGTTCGGTATCCGTGACCTTGTTGCTGATTGTGCTAGCCAAAATGGGTGTGTTTGGAAAAGATGAAGGCATCAAAGTGACAGTTGAAAAAGCGCAAAAAAGAACCATCATAGAAGTGGTGAATGCCAGCGGGAAAATATTTCCTGAAGTAGAAGTAAAAATCAGTCCAGATATCAGCGGAGAGATTACCGAACTGATGGTACAGGAGGGAGATACAGTCAAAAAAGGTCAGTTGCTAGCCCGCATCTATGCGGACATCTACAACCTTCAACGCGACCAAGCTTCTTATGGGGTAGACCAAAGCCGCGCACAAGTAGCCAATTCACAAGCAGGATTGGATGCCCTGAACGCACAATTGGAGCAAGCCCAACGCAACTATGATATGCAGAAAAAACTTTTTGACGAAAAAGTTATCAGCAAAAGCGAATACAATGTGGCTGAAGCCAATTTGAAAACTGCCAAGGCCAATTACAATGCTGCCAGTCAAGGCATTAAAAGTGTAACCGCTTCGGTTCAGTCTGCCAAAGCGAATTTGAGCAGGGCCAACAAAGACTTGGGAAGAACAGCCATCGTAGCGCCCATGGATGGAGTAGTGAGTTTGTTGAATGTGAAAAAAGGAGAAAAAGTGGCCGGTAATAGTTTTAATGTGGGTACTGAAATATTGCGCATTGCCAATATGGACAAGATAGAAGTGCGGGTAGATGTAGGAGAGAGTGATATTCCAAAAGTAAAATTAGGTGATAGTGCTTTGGTTGAAATTGATGCCTACAGCGACCGAAAGTTTAAAGGGATTGTCACCCAAATTGCCAGCAGTAATAATGGGGCTGCGTCTCAAAGCGTCTTGGCCACTACCTCTACCGATGTCACTCAATATAAAGTGTATGTAAGATTACTGCCCGAAAGCTATGTGGATTTATTGGGCAAAGGAACCTTTCCGTTCAGGCCAGGAATGAGTGCCAATGCAGACATTCAAACCAAAACGCAAACAAACGTATTGAGCATTCCCATCAATGCGGTTACTACCCGCGATAAAAACGACTCTACCCAAATGGAAATCAAGCCAACCGAAGAAGAGGCTACGGCACCAGCCACCAGCATCGATGATTTGGAAGTGGTGGTATTTGTGACTGACAAAGACGGAAAAGTGAAAAAAGCAAAAGTGAAAACGGGTATTCAAGACATCAACTATATTGAGATTATAGAAGGACTGAAAGAAGGAGACGAAGTGGTAACAGGTCCTTACGATGTGGTGAGTAAGAAATTAAAGAATGGAACCGAAGTACATAAAGTAGACCGAAAGGAATTGTTCGAAAAGAAATAATCTTGTACTAAAACCAATAAAGTTTTAGGGAAACAGCGTTTCTGCAATGGCTACGCTTTCCGGTTTGCCTACGTCTATGAAGGTGTCTCCACTGTGATCATACCCCAAAATCAAGTGTTCTGCCGCTAGTTGCAAATAAGTATCCGTCAATGAAAATTTCCCCCGTTGAGGTATCGCCTCGAAAATACCAGGGCTGAAAACAGATACGCAAGTATATCCCATCGGATGGAGTGGTGTATGATGGATCGAAATTTTTTGTTCGCCTGTTTGATTGTTTTCCCATCCACAAAGTCGATTGCCTTCATTAAATAAGAAATGCCGAGACGCTTTTCTGTTGGTGACGCTTACAGTAACCAGCGCTTGTCTGCTTGCATGGAATGCAAGGATTTGATGAAGATCAAGGTTGGTTAAAATGTCCGCATTGATCGTGAGAAAAGTTTCGTTTGTTTGCAACAGCGAAGCAGCTTTCAACAAACCGCCTCCGGTTTCAAGGACTTCTTCTCTTTCATCACTGATGATAACTTTGCTGCCCCATCCCTGATTGGCTTCAATGGCTTGAATAACCTGGTCGGCAAAATGGTGCACATTTACCACTACCTCTGTAATGCCAAATGATTGCAGGTACTCGATGTTTCTTTGCAGCAGTGATTTTTGATTGACGATGGCAAGCGCTTTGGGATGATGATCGGTCCAGGGTTTGAAGCGCGTGCCCAAACCAGCCGCAAAAATCATTGCTTTCATTTTACCCATTTTTCTTTGTTCATGTGCGCCAAACGAGTGCGAACGGAAAATTTATTTGAAAGGTGTCGGTTGAGTGCTTCGGCTGCGTATACGCTTCGGTGTTGTCCTCCGGTGCAACCAAAATTAATTTCTAAACTCTCAAAACCTCTTTTGATGTAATCCTCTACCGAAATGTCTATGATGTCAAAAACACTGTTTAAAAAATCAGGCATTTTGGTTTGTTGCTCTAGGAAATCCTTCACTGGCTTGTCAAGACCCGATTGTTTTTTATATTCTTCCACTCTTCCCGGATTCAGGATGCCCCTGCAATCAAATACAAACCCGCCTCCATTGTTGGATTGGCTGGCAGGATATCCATTTTGAAGATAGGAAAAACTGTTAATCGTAACCAGCAAGGGAGTGGCAGCAGTGGCTTTGGTGGTTTGAAATTGTTGAATGGTCGCTTCGTCTACTACCTGGGAGAGCAGTTGTTCGAATACAGGACAGTCAATGCCTATTTTTTTGTGTTGAAGAAACCACTGTAAATTTTTCAGCGCAAGGGGAATGCTGCTTAAAAAATGTGCCTTTCTTTCAAACAGACCACGGAAACCATAGGCGCCCAATACCTGCAACAACCGAATCAGCACATAGCCATTGTATTGATTGACGAACAGCATTCGGTCGAGGGGTTTTTGTAGTTCTTGCTCCACGCAGTCCATGTAATAATCCAATAAACTGTTTTTCCACTCATCGCTCAATTCTGCTTTGGCTTGCCAGAGCAAAGAGGCAACATCATACTGCAGAGCTCCTTTCATTCCTCCCTGGTAATCGATAAAATGAACATCGCCCTTAGCTACCATGATATTTCTGCTCTGAAAATCGCGGAACATAAAATAAGAATGTTCAACGGTTGCGAGATAATGACTCACTGTCTCGAAATCTTTCAGCAACTTTTCTTTGTCGTACGGAATGTGTAAAGTGTCTAAAAAATAATATTTAAAATACAGCAAATCACTCAAGATGGCTTGTTGCCCGAATGCACTACTGGTAATGCATTTCGAATAATCCAACCCTTTGTCTCCCTTGATTTGTAAATGGGCCAATCCTTGCAGGCTTTTTTTAAACAAGTCCATCACCTCCGGGGTGTGTCCATGTTGTTCCAATTCGTTCAACAAAGAATGACTGCCCACATCTTCCTGTATATAGATACTGCTATCCGCATTCACTGCGAATATGGCCGGAACGGGTGCACCAATTTGTTTGAAATGCCTGCTGAAATACAAAAAAGTATGGTTTTCGGCGATGTGCTGGTTGACGGTTGCAATGAATTGCGTTTGATCGGTGCACCAAATCCTGAAGTACATTCGGTCACTGCCACTTTGGGGAATCTTTTCTATCCTTTCGACAGGAACAGGACTGTAATCAGCAAATAAAGACCGTATGGATTCAAGAATGGGTTGCATGCGTTGATTTGGCAGGTAAAAATAGCGCATTTTAAGCCATTGATTTTTTTTCAATACCCGTCGTTTCTAATCCAACGGAAACAGCATCGGGTATCTAAGCGCGAATACTAATTTATTTAGTACATTATAGAAGCGATTCGTACCTTTGCGACATGGCTGCATATTTAGATGAATTGAATGATCCCCAGAGAGAGGCGGTCCTGCACAGAGATGGTCCTATCATGATTATTGCGGGCGCAGGAAGTGGAAAAACAAAAGTGATTACCACGCGCATTGCGCATTTGATGGCCAATGGAGTAGACCCCTTCAATATACTTGCCCTAACTTTTACCAATAAGGCCGCAGCCGAGATGAAGGAGCGGATTGAAAAAATTTTAGGGGGCACTGAAGCCAGGAATTTATACATCGGAACCTTTCACAGTGTGTTTGCTAGAATCCTAAGAGCAGAAGCGCCCAAACTGGGATATCCTTCAAACTTTACTATTTACGATACCGATGATGCTAAGTCGGTCATCAAAACGATTGTCAACGAATTGAATCTCGATGACAAGCAGTACAAGCCCAATATTGTATACAATCGCATCTCTAATGCCAAAAACAGCTTGGTAGGGCCCGCAGAATACTTGAATGACGGATTCATTCAGCAAGAAGATGCGCGCGCCAATCGTTCTCAATTGGGTGCTATTTATGAATCTTACAGCAACCGATGTTTCAAGAATGGTGCCATGGATTTCGATGACCTGCTGTTTAAAATGTATATTCTCCTCAAGAATTTTCCCGATGCATTGAGCAAGTACCAACATAAGTTCAAATACATCATGATTGATGAGTACCAGGATACCAACACCGCCCAGTATGCCATCATTAAATTATTGGGAGCGATGAATGAAAATGTATGTGTGGTGGGAGACGATGCGCAAAGCATTTATAGTTTCAGGGGCGCCACCATCGAAAACATTTTACAATTTCAGAAAGACTACGACGAAGTGAAAGTGGTGAAGCTGGAGCAAAATTACAGAAGCACCAAAACCATTCTGCAGGTGGCGAATGAAGTCATCGGCAACAACATGGGTCAGATGGAAAAGAAATTGTTTACCACCAACAGCGAAGGCGATAAAATAAAGCTGGTTCGCACCATGACGGACAACGACGAAGGAAAAATAGTGGCCGACACCATTCAGGAATTAAAACTGCGCAATCATTTTTTCAATAAAGATTTCGCCATTCTGTACCGCACCAACGCCCAGAGCCGGAGTTTTGAAGAAGCCTTGCGTCGAATGGGAATCGTCTATCGGATTTATGGTGGCATGAGTTTCTATCAGCGAAAAGAAGTGAAAGATTTCATTGCCTATCTAAGATTAGTGGTGAATCCAAAAGACGAAGAAGCCATCAAAAGAGTGATCAATTACCCGGTGAGAGGAATTGGTAAAACCACTTTGGATAAAATTATTTTGTTGGCGAACGAACGGAACTTAGGCGTATGGGATGTCATCGCCAATGCTGCTATGTATGGATTTAAAAGTGGCACTTTGGAAAACATCGACAATTTTTTCACGATGATCAAGATGTTTCAGTCGGAGCTTTCCAAAAAAAATGCCTACGATTTGGCGGTGATTGTGGGCAAAAGCACCAACCTGGTCAAAGAATTGTTCAATGATAAAACGGTAGAAGGATTGGCTCGTTATGAGAACGTGCAGGAATTGCTGAACTCCATCAAAGAATTTACCGAAACCCCCATGAATCAAGAAGATGGGGAAGTAGGAGACAAGGGCCTGGGTGCTTACCTGCAACAAATTGTTTTATTGACCGATGCCGATGAGGATAAAGAAGTGTCTGATGCGGTGAAGTTGATGACCATTCACGCTGCAAAAGGATTGGAGTTTCCGGTTGTTTTTGTAGGCGGATTGGAAGAAACATTGTTTCCCAATGCCATGAGTATTCAATCGCGCGAAGAACTGGAAGAGGAACGGAGGTTGTTTTATGTGGCCATTACCCGTGCCAAATCCAAACTTGTATTGAGTTATTCCAATGCCCGTTATCGTTTTGGCCAATTGCAACAAAATGACCCCAGTCGTTTTATTGATGAAATTCCAGAAGAATACCTTGACAAATCTTATGCAGGGAATACGAGTAGAAATCATTCAGGCAATGAATGGAGCCAATCGACTGCTTTTGAAAGAATGCGCAGGGGTTTTGGTCAGCCAGGCAGCAAAAAGGAGCCCGGCAAAACCCATTATGCTTCTTCTCCTTCAAGGCCCAAAACCAAAGAACACACCCCCACAGAAAACTTTTTACCCAGTGATACCAGCCAATTGCAGGCCAATCAAAAGGTGGAACACCAGAAGTTTGGCTTTGGAAGGGTACTGAAAATCGAGGGGTCCGCACACAATCCGATCGCTACGATATTGTTTGACAGCAATGGAGAGAAAAAGATCATGTTGAACTATGCCAAACTTCGCATTGTAGAATTTGGGTCCTAATCCCTCCAAGGCTTGCGAAATCCGAAAAATCATTTTTCCAAACGCCTTTTTTGCCCTTCTTTCAAACCCAAGTGTGGCGAAAGGTTTATTTTTGCAGGGTAGCATAAATTAGTATCTATGATTAAAACAGGAAACCCCGTCATCAGCATTTATACTGAAATGACACCCAATCCCGAGACCATGAAATTTGTAGCCAACAAATTATTGTATCCGGGTAAAAGCATCGACTTCCCAGATGAGGCCAGTGCAGCGCCTTCTCCTTTGGCACAAGCATTGTTTAGTTTTCCGTTCATTCGTTCCGTTTTTATCGCCAGCAATTTTGTGACCTTAACCAAAACCAACGAAACAGATGATTGGCAGGATGTGATTCCTACTGTCAAACTGTTTTTAAAAGAATACCTGGAGGAAGGAAAAGTAGTGGTCAATGAAGACGAAGTGGCCAATATGAAAGCCGCCAGCAGCAATACCATCAGTGCAGATGACAATGATATCGTGAAACGCATCAAAGAATTGCTGGAGAATTATGTAAAGCCAGCGGTTGAAATGGATGGCGGTGCGATACAGTTCAAAAGCTATGAAGACGGAAAAGTGAATTTGATGTTGCAGGGAAGCTGTAGCGGATGTCCTTCTTCTATGATTACATTAAAAGCGGGGATAGAAGGCATGATGAAAAGAATGATTCCCGAAGTAAAAGAAGTGGTTGCGGAAGCGGAGTAATCCAATTCATTCAAATACATTGAAAAGCATCTCTAAGAGATGCTTTTTTAATAAAACAATCATTTGTTTGCTTGCGTGAAAGGGTTTATTAGTAACATTGTCAGCGCTTTCAAACCATACCAATGACAGTACTCAACTTTTTTGAACAATTACAATCCGGTATCCAGCAAACCACGTGGTATGAGCTGGTAGCTGTTTGTTCGGGTATTGTCAGTGTGTATTACAGCAAAAAAGAGAGCATTTGGGTATATCCGATTGGATTGATCAATACCATTTTATATATATTCATCAGCATAAAGGGACATTTGTTGGGAGAGGCTGCAGTGAATGTATATTATACCATTATGAGTGTGGTGGGATGGAGGCTCTGGACCTTAAAAAATGGACAACATCAAACGGTATACTCCATCAGTCGTTCCAATCGAAAGGAGTGGCTTCAGCAGTTGAGTTTTTTTGCAGTGGTGTATATCATTGTTTTTTCTGCGCTTCTTTTTTTCAAACAACATTTCTTTCCCGGTGCTATTCCTTGGGCAGACGCTTTTGCCAGCGCCACCGCTTTTACAGCGATGTGGCTGATGACTCGGAAAAAAATTGAAAGCTGGTACTGGTGGTTGGCAACGAATATCGCCTCCATTCCACTGTATTTTGTGAAACAGTATGTATTTACCAGCTGTTATTATTTTGTATTGTTGATATTGGCCGTATTGGGCTGGATGGAATGGCGTAAAAAATTAAGTGAAAAAATATGAGTTATTGCAAAGCGATACCTTCCATGAAACCCCATGATCAAGTGTTGCATCTAGTGTATCATGACCAGCACTATGGTTTCCCCATTCAGGATGACAATGAGTTGTTTGCTCGGTTGGTATTAGAAATCAATCAGGCGGGTCTTAGTTGGACAACGATTTTAAAAAAGCAATCCCATTTTCAGCGCGCGTATCACCAGTTTGACATTCCAACGGTAGCCGCGTATAAACAAAAAGATATCAATAGATTGTTGAATGATGAAGGCATCATTCGAAACAGACTAAAAATTCGGGCAGCCATTGAAAATGCCCAAACCATTTTGTTGTTACAAAAAGAATACGGCTCTTTTAAAAATTGGATAGATGCTCATCATCCCTTACCCAAGGAAAGCTGGGTGAAGCTGTTCAAGAAAACATTTTATTTCACCGGAGGCGAAATTGTAAATGAATTTTTAATGAGTACAGGTTATTTGCCCGGTGCACATGAAAAGAATTGTCCCATTTATCATAAGGTGCTGCAACAGTCACCTGCATGGAAAACAAAATAATGCTTAAAAAAATTGTCATACTGGGTCCAGAGTCCACAGGAAAAACCACTTTGTGTGCTGCTTTGGCCAATCATTTTGGAACCACCTGGGTGCCTGAATATGCGCGGGAACATCTCACTGAACAGGGAAGTGCTTATACCGAAGAAGATTTGCTTGTCATTGCACAAAAACAAATTGAACAGGAAGACCAATTGATTCAACAATGGCAACAAGAAAAAAAAGAATCGATCAGCAGGCAACCTATTTTCGTTGATACCGATTTGTATGTCATGAAAGTGTGGAGCGAATTTGTATTCAATAGTTGTCATCCATTTATTCTGAATGGCATCGTGCATCGTCCATATGATATGTATCTGTTGTGCAAGCCCGACTTGCCTTGGGAAAAAGATGCCTTGCGAGAATATCCCGATCAAATTACCCGAGATCGATTGTATCATCATTACAAAGATGCCTTGATGAATCAAGCCTATCCATGGAAAGAAATTGGCGGGCTGAATGGGCAAAGGCTTGAACAGGCCGTTGAAGCAGTACACACTTTATTTAAGTAGAGCCTGTATATCCGGATCGCCCTCCAGATTGTTCATTTGCTGCATAATTCGGGGTGTTCTGCCCAGTACATATTTGCTGGCGGGTGCTACGGTGAATTTTTTGGGATTGGGCAAACAGGCGGCAATCATCGCTGCTTCTCGTCTGGTCAACTTGCTGGCATCTTTGTGAAAATAAGCCTGGGCCGCTGCTTGTACGCCAAAAATACCTTTGCCCATTTCCGCTACATTCAAATATGCTTCGAGTATTCTTTTTTTACTCCAGATGGTTTCAATCATAAAAGTGAAATACACTTCGAGTCCTTTTCGAAAAAATCCACCGTGCTGCCACAAAAAGACATTTTTCGCTGTTTGTTGACTGATGGTGCTGGCGCCTCTGGTTTTGTTGGGATGTTTTTTATTGTATTTCATCGCCTTTTTAATGGCCTTGATGTCAAATCCGTCGTGATCAGGAAACAATTGGTCTTCGGAAGCCATCACTGCTAGTTGGATGTTCGGACTCATTTCATCGTAATTCACATAGTCTCTTTGCAAGCCATTCCCTTCTGCCAGGCTGACCAATTGGGTGAGTGTAATGGGGGGATTGAACAAGGCACAAAATAAGATATACACCAGTTGCCCAATGAATAGAAACAAAAGAAGTTTAGCAAACCATCCCCATTTCTTTTTCTTATTTTTTTTTGCCATACCGAATCCTGCTAAGTTGTTTTGTTATGAAGAAATGCCTGCCATTCTTCCAATATTTTTCCTTTCAGTACCCTGGGAAATTTATGTTGCCCGCCTTCTTTGCCTTTGAATTTCATGAAATCCATGAATGTTTTTTCGGGAAGCACTTCCACTTCCACTGCTTTTAATGCATGCCTTCTCTCTACTTCGTAATCATCATTAATGGATTGTAAATTCTGATCAATCAGTTGGGCGATTTCAGTGGCATTTACTTTGTCATCCGTTGCGATAAACCATTTGTGTGCAAAAAAATTGCCATAAGAAATACCCGCTACTGTAAATTCTGGAATGAATACATTGAGTTGTTGACAAGCCATTTCAATGGCTTTGTTCATGTTGTCTACGCTTAAATGTTCACCCACCAAACTTAAAAAGTGTTTGGTTCGGCCAGTAATGATGATTTCCATTTTTTCTTTGTCTACCAATCGAATGGTATCACCAATGGCGTAGCGCCAAGCGCCTGCGTTCGTGCTGATTAGAATAGCATAATCCTTGTTCTCCTCTATTTCATGGATCATGTACGCCTCTGGATTGTCAATCATATTGCCATCGCTGTCAAAATTATTATCATCGAAGGGAACGAACTCAAAGAAGATGTTGTTGTTAAAAGCCAGCTGCATGCCCCGGGTGTCTTGTCTGCTTTGATAGGCTAAAAAACCTTCACTGGCCAAATAGGTTTCTATGTAAGTAATGGGTTTGCCCAACAGTTTTTCAAATCCTTTTTTATAAGGTTCCATGGCAACGCCACCGTGCACGTAGAAGGCCAGATTGGGCCAGATTTCATGAATGTTTTTCAGTTGGTATCGTTCAATGATTTTTTCCAGGCAAAGTTGGAGCCAGGCAGGAACACCCACGATAAAACCAATGTCCCAGTTGGGCGCATTGTCTACTATTTCAGCTAGTTTTTTACTCCAATCTTTTTCTTTGGCGATTTTTTTTCCGGGTTTGTACAAGCCCAAACCTAAAAACCAAAAGGGAATATTTTTTTGTTGAATGCCACTCAGGTCGCCCGCAAAATAAGTGGGCCCTTTTTGCAATTGGGTGCTACCGCCCAACATGAGCCATCCTTTTCCAATTGAACTTTTGGGAACGTTTTCGTATCGAGTCAAGCTCAATAATTGTCTGAAACTGGTAATGGTATTGCTTCGGATCAGCTCTTTGGTGACAGGAATATATTTGCTTGATGCTTCACTGGTTCCACTGCTCAAAGCAAAATATTTGATCACGCCAGGCCAACACACATCCGGCGTGCCTTCGAGGGTTTTATGCCACCAATCCCGGTAAATTTTTTCGTAATGGTAGGTGGGAACCAGCTGCTGAAATTTCTTTCCTGGGTGTCGGCTCAGCAATATGTCATCAAACCTAAATTGTTGACCAAATTCTGTAAACCGCGCCTTTTTCAACAGCTTTTTTAATACCTTAATTTGCTGCCTCCTTGGGTCACTCACCGGCAAATTCAAGGCGCGGGCAATCGTTTTAGGTAGTTTTATGTCAAAAAAGGCCATTGGCAGTCAGATTCAAATCTTGGCAAATATAATTTATTGCCCCTCAAAACGAAGAAAACCCCCTTTTGGAGATATTCCTTGGAAAAATTGGCTAGGTTTGTCCACCTAAATTAATACAGTTATGAAAAAATTGATTCTATCCCTTGTTTTATTGGCTAGCTTGTTTCAAGCCAAGGCTGATGAAGGCATGTGGTTGCCCATGCTCTTGGGAAAACAAGTGTATAACAACATGGTTAAGAAAGGCTTAAAGCTTTCAAAAGACCAATTGTATTCCATCAATCATGCATCACTCAAAGATGCCATCCTCATTTTTGGAGGCGGTTGTACCGGTGAAATTGTGAGCAATCAAGGCTTGATATTCACCAATCACCATTGCGGATACGGTGCTATTGCGGCTGCCAGCAGTGTTCAAAACAATTATTTGAGGGATGGTTTTTATGCATACAACAAAGACCAGGAAATTCAAAGCCAATTGACCGTGCAGTTTTTGGATCGCATAGTAGATGTGACCGCTGATGTGGAAGCTGGTTTGAAAGGATTGAGCTGGGCGGACAGACAAAAGAAATTACAAGAAGTATATAAATCTATTACAGATAAAGTAGCCGATAAGGAAAATGGATTGTCTGGCAGAATCTACAGCATGTTCAAAGACAATCAATACCTGATGTATGTATACAAAGTATACCGCGACATTCGATTGGTGGGCGCTCCACCAGAAAGCGTAGGAAAATTCGGGGGAGACACCGACAACTGGGAGTGGCCTCGTCACACAGGTGATTTTTCTATTTTCAGGGTATATGGGTCTAAAGACGGAAAACCAGCCGACTATAGCAAAGAAAATGTGCCTTTGAAACCCAAGCATTTTCTTCCGGTAAGCATCAAGGGTATCAAAGACGGTGACTATGCCATGATATATGGATATCCTGGTAGTACCAATCGTTACGAAACCAGCTATGGGATCAAATTGAAAAATGAAATTGAAAATCCTTCTTTGGTAGCATTAAGAGACATGCGTTTAAAATTCATGCATGAGCAAATGATCAAAGATCCTGCTGTAAAATTAAAACTGGCATCTGATTATGCTGGTATCGCTAACTATTGGAAGTTTTTCGATGGCGAAACCAAACAGTTGACCAAATTCAACACCTTCGGTCAGAAACAACAATTTGAAAAAGATTTTGCTGCTTGGGCAAAAGGAAAACCCGAGTACGAAAATATTTTTACTGAATACGACAAAAATTACGCTGCCTGGACGCCTTATAGTAAGCATCGCCAATACCTCAGAGAAGGCATATTGGGTTCTCCGCTATCAGCTTTTGCTTCTTCGTTGATTGCATTGGAAACTGCATTGACAAAAGCAGATGCTTCTGCTGCAGACATCAAAAAAGCCATGGATGCGGCAGATGCAGCCAGAAAAACTTTCTTAGCCGCAGAGGACATGCCGAGCGACAATAATATTTTGGCAGCAGTTGCACAGGCCTTCCATCGTGATATAGACAAAAGCCAGCATCCTGCAGGCGTCTATGATTCACTGGCCAAGTACGGTTCATTGGACGACGAAGCCACCTATAAAAAATGGGCAAAAGACGTATTTGCCAACACCATGATCTTGAGCAACGATAAATGGAGCGCTTTTGCTTCGAATCCGACTGCTGGGGTTTTGCAAGCAGATCCTGCTTTTGCATTTGCCGCTACATTCGTTAAAAATTACAATACCAAGTATGCACCGCTTTATACTGCGTTTGTGAGCAAAAACAATGAACTCGGTAGAAGTTATTTGAAGGGTATCATGGAGAGAGATCCCAAAGCTGCTAAAAAAATGTATCCAGATGCCAATTTTAGTATGCGCGTAAGCTATGGCAATGTAAAAAGCTACCAGCCCAGGGATGCTGTTTATTATGATTATGTGACGACTGCCAAAGGTATTTTGGAGAAGTATGTGCCCGGTGATTATGAATTTGATTTGCCGAGCAAACAAGTGGAACTTTTCAAGAAAAAAGATTTTGGACAGTATATAGATACAGCCAGAAAGGATTTGGTTATCGCTTTTATCACTACCAATGACATCACAGGTGGAAACAGTGGCAGTCCTGTGATAGATGCCAAAGGAAATTTGATAGGCTTGGCTTTTGACGGGAACTATGAAGCATTGAGTCATAAAATTGCATTTGACAAAGACTTAAATCGTACCATTTGCGTGGACGTTCGCTATGTATTGTGGTGTGTGGACAAATTGGGAGGTGCCAAGAATTTGATCGATGAATTGAAGCTGGTTAAATAAGTATCCAGGAATTGGATGACAAGCCGCTGTTTTCACAGCGGCTTTTTTTATGCTAAAAACCTGTTTGATGCTTCTGCATCGGTGAATAAAAACGCTTATTTTTGCGCACTAAATCAATCACTATGCAAAAGGGTCCTGTTTCACAGTATATTCAACACCATTATCGTCATTTCAACGCGGCTGCTTTGATGGATGCCGCCAAAGGATATGAAACCCACCTGCTGGAAGGCGGAAAAATGATGGTTACCCTGGCTGGTGCCATGAGTACTGCTGAATTGGGATTGAGTTTTGCCGAAATGATTCGCCAAGACAAGGTGGCCATCATCAGTTGTACTGGTGCCAATTTGGAAGAAGACATCATGAACCTGGTGGCGCACAGTCATTACAAAAGAGTGCCCAATTACAGAGACCTGAGTCCACAAGACGAATGGGACTTATTGGAAAATCATTACAATCGTGTAACCGATACTTGCATCCCCGAAGAAGAAGCATTCAGAAGGCTGCAAAAACACATTCATCAGTTGTGGAGTGAAGCAGATCAAAAAGGGGAGCGCTATTTTCCGCATGAATTCATGTACAAAATGTTATTGAGTGGCGTATTGGAGCAATACTATGAAATTGATCCAAAGAACAGCTGGATGTTGGCAGCGGCTCAAAAAAACATTCCCATTGTCGTGCCCGGATGGGAAGACAGCACGATGGGAAATATTTTTGCTTCCTATGTGATTAAAAATGAAATGAAAGCTTCTACCATGAAAAGTGGTATTGAATATATGGTGTGGCTATCCGATTGGTACAGACAAAATGCTGGTGGAAAAGGAGTGGGCTTCTTTCAAATTGGCGGAGGCATCGCGGGCGATTTCCCTATCTGTGTAGTACCGATGATGTACCAAGACTTGGAATGGCACGATGTGCCTTTCTGGAGCTATTTCTGTCAAATCAGTGATTCTACTACTTCTTATGGCTCGTATTCGGGTGCAGTTCCCAATGAAAAAATTACCTGGGGTAAGCTGGATATCAACACACCTAAGTTTATTGTAGAGAGCGATGCTACGATTGTTGCTCCTTTGATATTTGCCTGGGTGCTGGGTTGGTAATTCCTATATAGTGCTATGATTAACGGGTGCCGGTTGGCAAAGGTTTGTCTCTGATCAACATGCCTTCTCTATTGGCCATTTCCCACGCCGTATTGAATATCATCTGCGCACGCTTTTCAAACAGTGACCAGTTGATGAATTCAATATCATCGGTGGGTTGGTGATAATCGGCTTTTAGCATCCCATCATAGAAGAACAATACCGGAATGCCTTTGCGGGCGAAATTGTAATGATCACTTCTGTAATAGATTCTGTTGGGATCTTTGGGATCGTCAAATTTGTAATCCAATACCAATTGCGTGGTTTGATTGTTGATTCCTTCATTGATAACGGGCAACTCGGAACTGATTTTGTCATGCCCCACTACATACACATAATTCAGCGTGTCGGCTGTTTGTCTTTCGGTATCAATTCTTCCAATCATGTCTGTGTTCAAATCCACGGATGTTTTTTCGGTAGGATAAAAAGGATGTTCTGAATAATATTCACTTCCCCACAATCCTTTTTCTTCTCCGCTTACCGTCATGCACACCACGGTCCTTCTAGGTCCATGACCATCTTTTTTTGCTTGTGCAAATGCAGCAGCCATCTGTAGTACAGTCACTGTTCCGCTTCCATCATCGTCAGCACCGTTGTATATTTTGTCTCCTTGTTTGCCTAAATGATCGTAATGCGCCGTTAAAAAAACATATTCATCTTTTTTATCTGATCCCTCAATAATACCAACTACATTGCTTGCATAAACGGTATTTGTGTATTTAGAATAATGCATCTCAACAGGCATTTTCCAACTTACATTTAGGTAGTTCATTGCCTGGTTGTTTTTTGCACAGATAAGCAAACTGTCCATTTCTTGTCCCAATATTTTCTGCGCAAAAGCATGCGACAGCAACACGCCGTTTATTTTTTTGATTGTATCAGTTTCTTTTACCAATCGAATGCCATTTCGTTTGCTGTTATCTATGTTCTTTTGAGTAAAGTTTTCTTGAGAAGAATTAATAATCATGGCTCCGATAGCGCCTTTGCTAGCAGCCACTTCTAATTTTTTATTGAGTCCAGGATAGGTCCATTGCGAAGAACGCCCTTCGGGATGAATAAAATATTTTCCGTCTTTTTTGGGTTCTCCGGCAAAGAAAACCACTACTTTTCCTTTCACCAGTTTGTTTTGGTAATCGCTGTATTGCGAATCATCAATCCCGTATCCTACAAAAACCAGTTCATCAGCGGTGAAGCTGCCGGTTTCGTTCACATTAAGGGGTGTTATGTAATCGTTTCCATAAGTGGCAGACTCTTGATGGATGCTGAGAGAAGCACTTACCAGGCTGTCCTGTTTCAATGGATACATTTGTTGATATCCATTCAACGACGGAACTTTTTTCAATCCTATTTTTTTGAACACGCCTTCAATGTAGGCAGCTGCTTTTCTTTGTCCTTCCGTGCCGGTTTCTCTTCCTTCCATCGCATCACTGGCAATAACGGTTAAGTGTTTTTTCAACCCTTCGGCGTTGACCATTTTTGTATATGGGTTGATGCTTTTTTGTTGTGCCATGGCAACCTGGCTCACCGATAACATCAACAGTGCTACTATTGTTTTTTTCATCATATCTGGTTAATAGAATTTAACAAGCGATTTTGTTCACGCGATTGGCATGTCTGCCGCCCTCGAAAGCGGTTTCCATAAATATCGATACCATCTTCTCTGCCATCCCTTCTTGTATAAACCTGGCAGGGATACAAATGATATTGGCGTCGTTGTGTTGACGAGCCAGGGAAGCCAGTTCTTCTGCCCAGCAGATGGCTGCGCGCACGCCAGCATGCTTATTGGCAGTGATGGCGACTCCATTGGCACTGCCACAAATCAAAATACCAAATGCAGCCGCTCCTGATTCAACTGCTTGTGCCACGGGGTGGGCAAAATCAGGGTAATCAACGGAGTCTTTGCTATGGGTGCCAAAATCCGTAAAGGAAATCTGTTTGGAGGCTAAAAAGGCAAGCAACTGCTCTTTACAGTCAAAGCCCGCATGATCGCAGCCAATGGCCACGGGTTTTTGTTGATTGAAGGCAAACATCCTGGATGAGTTTTATGGTTTGTATTGTTAAATCAATGGATTAGCTCCACTGTTTTTCTTCTTTTATGTTTTGCTTGTCTACCCTGGCCGCAATCAATACGCTGACTTCATATAAAAGCAACAATGGCACCGCCACAATAACCTGACTGGTCCAGTCGGGAGAGGGCGTGATGACAGCCGCCACAATCAAAATGATTACAAATGCATATTTTCTGTAATTCCTCAAAAAGTTTGCACTGATCAATCCGATTTTTGCCAATACATAAGCCAATACTGGCAATTCAAAAGAGAGGCCACAACCCAAGATGATATTGTTCAGCGAATCAATGTAATCGTCCAATGTGGGCATGTATTTGTAGGCGCCCGTAGTGCCCAGGGTGAAATTGGCCAGAAAATTAAATGTAAAAGGAGCCAATAGAAAATATCCAAAAGCAGCACCCATAAAAAAACAAAGAGAAACCCAGAAGATGCTTCCTCTAGAATACTTCAGCTCTTTCGGAGACAATGCGGGCTTGATAAACTTCCACAACTCCCAGAATAAATAAGGAAATGCTACAATGAGTCCGCCTACCATCGCAATGGACATAGCTGACATAAAGGGGCCACTGATGGTATTGCCTTGTAATTGAATATTGATTGGAGGCATGCACAATGCTTCACCCAAATGCAATTGGTGGCTTAGGTTACACAAGAATCCATAGGTAACAAAATCATTGTGTGCAGGAGCGTAAATGATATGATCGAAAATCCAATCGATGTTGATAAAAATAGCAATGGCTGCTATTAGCCAAACCACCACCGATTTCACCAAGTGCCATCTCAAGGCTTCGAGGTGATCAATAAAACTCATTTCGGATTTTCCCTTGGGGTTGCTCATGACGAGGAATTAAATACTGCTTTGGTGGCAAAGGTAGCACCATTTATATTTTCAACTCCAAGATATTCAATCATTCTTTTCTTCAAAAAAAAGAAGGCCCCTGTAGAAACAGGGGCCGTTCACAAAACTAACTGCGTATGAAAAAACTTAACCATCGTTTTTCAATACAACAGGGGCAAAGAACATGCCCAATCTCTTTATAATTGTTAAGAATTAGCCAAGATTGCCAGTACATCTCTTTTATTGCTGCGTGGTCAGTTTTTCTGCATTTTCAGCAAACTGCAGGGCATCAATAAACTCTTGAATTTCGCCATTGATAACTGTATCGAGGTTGTAGACAGTCAATCCGATTCTGTGATCGGTGACCCTGCCCTGCGGATAATTATAGGTTCTAATTTTGGCACTGCGATCGCCTGTGCTCACCAAGCTTTTCCGTTGTTTGGAAATGGCTTCTTCTGCTTTTCTTACCTCTTCATCATACAATTTGGTTCGAAGCATGTCCATCGCTTTTTCCCGATTGGCCAACTGGCTTCTCTCTGTTTGGCAAACCACTACAATGCCCGTGGGTTTATGGGTTAGAAACACTTTGGTTTCTACCTTGTTCACGTTCTGGCCTCCCGCACCGCCACTTCGCGCGGTTTCCATTTTTACATCACTTTCTTTTAATTCGAAATCAATTTCATCTGCTTCCGGCATAATGGCTACGGTAGCCGCACTGGTGTGTACCCGGCCACTGCTTTCAGTATCCGGAACCCTTTGTACCCGATGAACGCCGCTTTCAAATTTCATCGTGCCGTATACATCATCTCCTTTAATTTCCACCTGCACCTCTTTGTATCCGCCCACCGTTCCTTCGCTTTCGCTGAGAATGGCTGTCTTCCAGCCTTTCTTCTCACAATATTTGATGTACATCCTTAACAAGTTCCCGGCAAACAAAGAGGCTTCGTCCCCGCCGGTACCTGCCCTGATTTCCAAGATGGCATTTTTCTCATCAAATGGATCTTTAGGAATCAGCATGGTTCTGATTTCCTTCTCCAGTTGCTCTTGTTGTGTTTCCAATGCGGGCAATTCCAATTTGGCCATATTGCGCATCTCTTCGTCATCAGAATGCAGTACTTCTTTATTGAAAGCGATGTCATCTAATAATTTTACATAGGCGTTCCGAACGTCCACAATTTTTCCCAAACTGCGATATTCCTTGCTCATGGCGCTAAACTTCTTATTGTCGCTTACAATTTCAGGATTGGTCAATGCCACCCCGAGGTTGTCGAATTTCGCCTTGATCGCATCTAGTTTATCTAACATATAGTACTTTTATAGCTGGTATTCAACAAAGCGCCTTTGATGGGGTTAAGCGGATATACCACATTTCTTTACGAGTCAGTAGAGGGTGCAAATTTACGTGATCTCAACCATTCATTTTGTATAGAAAATTCACAGCCGATCAGATTTTTTCAGGGTATGAGATGTTGCCTGAAAACACGGTTATCATAACCGATCAATCAGGAAAGATATCGGATTTGATAAACACGACTGAAGCCGGTGAGGATATTCAGCGTTTTGAAGGGATCCTTTCACCGGGATTTGTGAATACCCATTGTCATTTGGAGCTTTCTCATATGAAGGGAATGATTTCACAGCAAAGCGGCATGGTTGATTTTTTGCTGGAGGTGGTAAAGCAAAGAGAAGCCGATCGGGACGCTGTTTGGGACGCGATTGAAAAAGCCGAAGAGCAAATGATTGAAAACGGCATTGTGGCGGTGGGGGATATTTGCAACACCAATCATACCATTGATCAAAAAGCAAAAGCCCGTTTATATTATCACAATTTTATTGAGTCAACTGGTTTTATTCCTGCCTTGGCGACAAATCGTTTTCAGCAAGCGGTTGGTTTACACCAGGAGTTTGCTGAAAAATTACCCAATAATTCTATTGTGCCACATGCGCCTTATTCAGTATCGACTGCTTTATTGGAAAAAATCATTGCATTTCCATCCAACAGGGTAATGACGATGCACAATCAGGAGTCACGAGCAGAAAATGATTTTTACATCAACAAAGTGGGCGACTTCTTGCGGTTATACGATGAATTGAAGATTGACATCTCTTTTTTCACCGCTGCAAATAAAACGAGTCTGCAATCCCTGATGCCTTATTTTAAATGGAACCAGCCCATCGTACTAGTACACAATGTATGCACGAGTGAAGAGGATATTGCCATCGCTGCTACGTATTTTGAATCTCAAGCATTATACTATTGTTTATGCCCCCACGCCAATCTGTATATTGGCAATGGATTGCCTGAAGTGGAATTGCTTATCAAGAACAAGTGCAATGTGGTTCTTGGTACCGACAGTCTGGCTTCCAACAATCAACTGAATATTTTGGAAGAAATCAATACACTAAAAAAACATTTTCCTTCTTTATCAATGAATCAGTTGTTGCAGTGGGCAACCATCAATGGGGCTAAGGCGCTTGGCATTGACGGCGTGTATGGTAGTTTTGAAAAGGGAAAAACGCCGGGGATCGTATGGATTCAAAACGATCAGGTGAAGAGGGTAGTGTAGATGCGTTCATTGTATGCCGTACTATTAATTTGCCTGTTTTCCTATCTTACGTTTCAAATACATTGAATATGATACAATCCAAAGCCGCCACCGTAGAATTATACATTCAAGCACTGCCCAAAGAAAGAAAAGAAGCGATAGAAAAATTGAGAAAGGTCATCCGGAAAAATTTACCAAAGGGTTTTGAAGAGGAGATGTGTTACGGCATGATCGGCTATTGTGTGCCCCACAGCAAGTATCCAAAAGGATACCATTGCAAACCCGAGCAGGCACTTCCTTTCATAAATATCGCCTCACAAAAAAACTTCATCGCGCTTTACCATATGGGTATCTATGCTAACCCCAAATTGTACGAATGGTTTGTGAAAGCGTATGCCGTTAAAGTAAAAGGGAAATTGGATATGGGAAAAAGCTGTATACGCTTTAAAAAACCGGATCAGATTCCATTTGATGTAATTGGTGAGCTGGCAACAAAAATGACGCCCGATGAATGGATAAATACCTACGAAAAGAGCTTTTTAAAAAAGAAATAAATTCATGAATCATTTCGGTCATTCTCTTTAAAAAATCACCCCAATACCTCCTGCAATACGGACAAGGTTTTCATTTGTCCAAAGTCTGAAAAATGCAATGCATAGTATTCCTGATAAGACAACAACAATGCCCTTCTCCATTGTTTGTTGAGTTTGATTTGATGCAATTCTGAAGGATGCATTGCTTTCAATAATTCTGCCGTCAGTACAGCGCCTTTACCGCCAATAAAATGCGAATGTTCAGGAATCGAATCTATAAATCTTCCTTCTCGGAGGTCCAGGTAGCAATTGGCTTCGGAAAGATTTTCGTTATTGGGTTCTTGAATTTTGAATCCGACCAACTGAGTGAGTTGAAGCGAAAAAAAGAGTGGAATATTGGCCGCCACGCTGGCATCTGCCTTGTCCAGAGAAATTAATATGTCTTCGCAAAAATAAAACAGATCTGTATGTTGTTCGGGCTGTTTGAGAATCTTATATAATAATTCCATCATGTACAAGGCAATGCTGTTTTTAATCACATCGCTGAATACGGTATGGTACACAATGCCCCAATTGCTTTCTTTGATCCGCTGAATATTTTTGATGTTGTTTTGATACACTTCCAATTCCAATATTGCACCCGGTTGCATCATCATGGCTTTGCTGCTTCCTTTTTTTTGAGAGCGAGCACCATTCACCATATAGGCCTGTACGCCAAACAACTCCGTCAGCAGCGTAACAATCAGGCTGGTTTCACCATACTTGACCGTTCTCAAAACAATTCCTCTGGTACTGTGTATCATGCGAATAATTCAGCAATAAATGCTTGCGTTTCTTGATAAATCAACTTTCTTTGCAAATGGGATTTCTTTACAAGACTCAATATTAAATAATTATGTGGCAACGTTTAGGAAAATTTGTGTTACGCAACAGAATGATTTTATTGGCTTTGCTGTTGATCAGCTCTGTCTGGATGGGTTATTTTGCTTCCAAAGTAAAGCTTAGCTATGAGTTTGCCCGTGCTATTCCGACCGACAATCCCAAATACGAGGAATATGTATCTTTTAAAAAAATGTTTGGGGATGATGGCAATTTAATGGTGGTCGGCGTTCAAACACCCGATTTTTTTACCTTAAAGCAGTTTACTGCTTATCAGGAAATGAACCAACAAATCAAAGCTGTTATAGGGGTGAATGATGTGTTAAGTGTGCCCGCTGCTGTTTTGTTACAAAGGGACAGTATCGAAGAAAAGTTGAATGCTGTCAAAATATTTCCCTCCACTTTTACCGATCAAAAAGCCTTGGACAGTGCCAAGGCCCTTTTTCTGAATCTTCCTTTTTACCAGTCTTTGCTGTACAATTCTGCTACAGGTGCTTATTTGATGGCCATCAAAATCAACAAGGACATACTCAATTCAGCTGCAAGGGTACAAGTGGTGAATGCCATTACCAAAGCCACGCATCAGTTTGAACAGCAAACAGGCGCCGAAGTGCATCTGAGTGGCCTTCCGCTGATTCGAACCGTGGTAGCAGAAAGAATTCAGAAAGAGATGAGATTGTTTCTAATTGGATCTATTCTATTCAGTATTCTGATTTTGCTCTTGTTTTTCCGTTCTGTGGCCACTACTTTGATTTCGATTTCTGTCGTGATCTTGGGCGTGATCTGGACAATGGCTTTGATTTATTTGTTTGGATATAAAATCACTTTGTTAACGGCCCTGATTCCATCATTGGTGGTGGTGATTGGTATTCCCAATTGCATCTATTTTATCAACAAGTACCATACTTCTTATCTCCAGCACCCGAATGACAATGAGGCAGATAGAAAAAACAATGCATTGGTAGACATGGTCAGCAAAATGGGCGTTGTTACGCTGTTTTGTAATATCACGGCTGCTATTGGTTTTGCCGTCTTTGCCCTTACCAAAAGCGCCATTCTGCAAGAGTTTGGATGGGTAGCCGGCAGTAGCATCATGGTTATTTTTCTTATTTCTTTTATCCTGCTGCCTGCAGTTCTTAGTTTGATACCTGCTCCCAGCCCTATTCAGTTGCGTTATCTGGACAATAAGTGGATTAGCGCCTTCTTAAACAAAGTGGAAATATGGGTGTTTGGCCATCAAAAAACCATTCTGGGGTTGACAGCAGGCATCGTATTGTTTTCTATAGCAGGGGTACTGCGCCTGCAATCGGTTGCTTACATTGTAGATGATCTCCCCAAGAAAGATAAGATTTACATGGATTTATCTTTTTTTGAAAAAAACTTCAAGGGGGTGATGCCACTCGAAATTGTCATTGATACCAAGAAAAAAAATGGATTAGCGGGCATGAAAGCCTTGACTGTTTATGAAAAAGTGGATGCTTTGTCAGCGTACATTGCACAAAGAAGAGAAATGAATAAACCCCTTTCCATTGCGGAGGGTTTAAAGTTTGCCAAACAAGGATTTTACGAAAATGATTCCACCCAATACCTGCTGCCCAATAGTTTTGACGGTGCTTTTGTAGGCGAATATTTAAAACCCAGCAAAGGACAATCCAACAATAATTTTTCTAAAATGTTACTTTCTTTTTTAGACAGCAGCAGAAGATATACACGCATCAGTGTGAGCATGGCTGATATTGGCACCCAGCGGCTGCCGACAGTACTGAATGATATCCAACAGAAAGCCAATGAGTATTTCGACTCTAGTCATTATACAGTATCCCTCACTGGTACCAGTATTACTTTTTTGGAAGGAAGTCGTTTTATCATCAATGGCCTCAAAGAGAGCATTGTATGGGCATTTTTGTTGATTGCTTGTTGTATGCTGTATTTGTTCCGTTCGTTCAGGATATTGGTTTGCTCTCTGATTCCGAATTTGATTCCATTGTTGATTACAGCAGGTATCATGGGGTGGGTAGGTGTGCCTTTAAAGCCTTCTACGGTATTGGTGTTCAGTGTGTCATTGGGCATTGCCATTGACATTACCATCCGCTTTCTGGTCAATTACCGACAAGTGCTTCCCTTGTCAGAAAATAATATTGAAAAAGCCGTGAAACACACGGTGCAACAAACAGGCTTAAGTATTATTTATACGTCGCTTGTGTTGACTGCGGGATTTGTGATTTTTTGTGCCAGTAGTTTTGGCGGAACCTTTGCATTGGGATGGCTCACTTCTGTGACCTTGCTCTCGGCAACCATTACCAATTTGGTTTTGTTACCGGTACTATTGTTGATATTGAATAAGTCGAAAGCTAAAAGCTAAGCTACAGTGTTTTTGAAAGAAACGCTTCCAAAGCCTCTTCTCTCAAATCTGTTGCAATGATTTTTCCTTGCGGATCCACCAATACATTGTATGGAATGCCATCGAAGCCATATAATTTAACTGCTTCGCCGTTCCAGCCCCTTAAATCGATGATGTGTTTCCAGGTAAGCTTATCTTCTTTGATGGCATCTTTCCAGTCTGCTTTGTTTTCGTCGAGCGATACACCCAATACCGTGAAATTCTTTTTCTTAAATTTTCGGTAAGCCGCCACTACATATGGATTCTCGCCCCTGCAAGGGCCACACCAACTGGCCCAAAAATCAACCAACACATATTGTCCTTTGAATTGACTTAGTGAAACCATCACGCCCGAAGTGTCTGGCATGCTGAAATTAGGGGCCATGTTTCCAATGGCAGGTTTACCTGCAGCAGGAGTATCGGTGGTTGCTTTGGCCTCTTTCATTTTATTAAAAGAAGCAACTACTCCTTCGATTCCTTTGTGCTGGGGGAAGCGTTTGGTAAGCCCCGCAATGGTTTTGCTAAGCGCTGCCGTATCTACCACATTGCTGTATCCCAATGCAAACATCGTTACAATCGGATCTGCACAGGTGTCAATTTTTGTTGAAATAAATGTTTTAAATCCTTCCTGCAGGTTTTTCATCTGTGCCTGTTCCACCAATAAGAGGCTATCATTGCTGGTCAAATTGATTTTTGCATTTTGCTTTTCAAGGTCAGTGATTTTGCTGTTCAACGTTACCATGAATGTTTTCAATAAAGCGTTGGCAGGGGTATTAAAAGAAGCGCCTTCAATGCCTGTTTCTTGGATATTGGCTTTGCATTCAATAACGGGTTGATCGTTGATGAAAATGAAACTCACTTCGCTTTTTTCCAATCGCAAACGATACAACCCTTCTTCGGTGGCACTGGCTTTGACACTGAATTTTCCATTTTGTATCATGCCGGTATCCAATACTTCAGGATTTTTCTCACTGAAATACAATTCTTCCAGATATACTTTTTGATCCACTGCATGACTGATCTCGCCATTCAAAGTGAAATTATAATTGTCCTTCTTTACATTGCAAGAAATGATGCAACCAATCATTGCAAGGAGGGCGAGTAGTTTAAGTTTATTCATCTGAAAGTTGTTTATAGTTTGTTTTTGATGGCTGTAATTACTTCGTTGAGCTGTTTGGAATCTTGGCCGCCAGCGGTTGCCAGCGTTTTTTGCCCACCACCACCACCATTGATCAGTGGCCCAGCGATCTCTTTGATGAGTTTGGAAGCATCCAGGTTTTTGGCAGCAGCCACCGTTTCGCTCATACCAATCGCTACAAAAGCCTTTCCGCCAATATTGGCACAAAGCACCACCAAATGATCGTGCAAGTGATTTTTGAAATCAAAACATAATTTTTTCAATGCGTCGGCTGTTGGCACTTCAATGATTTCACCGATAAAGCTCACATTGTTGATGATTTCATCTTTTTGCATCAATTCCTGTCTGATTGCCACCAATTGCCTTGCCTCTAGCGATTCAATTCTTTTTTCAAGAACTGTTTTTTCTAATAAAATATTTTCAATCGCTTTTTGTAAGTCTTTTGGATTTTTCAACTGCTCTTTCACCCCATCCAATTGAGCAGCCTGTTGTCTCCAATGATTTTCCGCTGCTTCGCCGGTCATGGCTTCAATTCTTCTCACCCCTGCGGCTACAGCGCTTTCGTGTGTGATGGTGAAAAGGCCCAGTTCTCCAGTAGAACCTACATGCGTTCCTCCGCACAATTCAATGGAGTAGGCAGGATCCATGATGACCACCCTTACCGTATCGCCATATTTTTCTCCAAACAATGCCATGGCCCCCAATGCAATGGCTTCCTCTTTGCTCATGCTTTGAATCACCACTGGAATGTTTTCCCTGATTTTTTGATTCACTATTTTTTCAACCGCTATCAGTTCTTCAGCCGTCACTTTGGCAAAATGCGAAAAGTCGAATCGAAGCTGTTGGTCGTTCACCATGCTTCCTTTCTGAGCAACATGCTTACCCAAAACCTGTCTCAATGCAGCGTGCATTAAGTGTGTAACACTGTGGTGCACCGTGATGTTTTTTCTTCTCTCCCGATTGACCACCGCTTCCACTTGGGTGGTGAGCAGGTTGGGAATACTTTCGGCGAAATGAATAATCAAATCGTTTTCCTTTTTCGTATCAATGATGTCAATGGTGGCATCGCCTATTTTCAAAACCCCCGTATCGCCTACCTGTCCGCCACTTTCTGCATAGAATGGTGTTTGTTCCAGAACGATTTGAAACAATGATTTTCCTTTTCCCGTAACTTTTCTGTACTTAATCATTCGGGTAGAGAAAGACATCGTGTCGTATCCGACAAAACCTTTTGCATCTGCAGCTTCCACTATTTGCCAGTCCTCTGTGTCCATGGCCGTGGCAGCACGGCTTCTATCCTTTTGCACCTTCATTTCTTTTTCAAATCCTTCTTCGTCTACGGTCAGTCCATTCTCTTGCGCAATCAATCTTGTTAAGTCGATTGGGAAACCAAATGTATCCAACAGTTCGAATGCATCCACACCTGAGATGGCACCTTTGGCTGCCGCCATAATGGCATCGATTTTTTTAAGGCCTTTATCCAGTGTTCTCAAAAAAGCTTCTTCTTCTTCTTTGATGACCTTGGCAACAAAATCTCTTTGTTGATGCAATTCCGGAAACACGGCTTTGAATTGATCAGCAATCACCGGAAGCAATTGGTGTAAGAGCGGTTGTTTGTAATCCAAATAGGAATAATAATAGCGCACGCCTCTTCTTAAAATTCTCCTGATGACATACCCTGCACCAGTATTGAATGGAAGCTGACCGTCTGCAATGGTGAATCCTATGGCGCGAATATGATCTGCCAGTACCCTAAATGCAACACTTTGTTTGTCATCTCCCGCCGTATAGATTTTACCGGTGATTTTTTCAGTGGCTTGAATGGTGCCGGCAAAAACATCGGTATCGTAATTGCTTTGTTTGTTTTGCAATACCCTTACCAAGCGCTCAAAACCCATTCCGGTGTCCACGTGCTTTTCGGGTAGGGGTTCCAGTGATCCGTCTTTTTTTCTGTTGTATTGAATAAAAACATTGTTCCAAATTTCAATCACCTGAGGGTGATCTTTGTTGACCAAATCCCTCCCTGGCACGGCTGCCCGTTCTTCGGCTGAACGGCAATCGACATGGATTTCAGAGCAAGGGCCACAGGGTCCTGTATCGCCCATTTCCCAAAAGTTGTCTTTTTTGTTTCCGTAGATAATCCGGTCATCCGGCACTATTTTTTTCCATTCCTGCAGCGCAATATTGGAAGGGGGAATGTTTTCTTTGGCATCGCCTTCAAAAACGGTTACATACAATCTATCCTTGTCTAGTTTGTATACTTCAGTCAACAATTCCCAGCTCCAAGCAATGGCTTCTGCTTTGAAATAATCTCCAAAACTCCAGTTGCCCAGCATTTCAAACATGGTGTGGTGGTAAGTGTCCACACCCACTTCTTCCAGGTCGTTGTGTTTTCCACTCACCCGCAAGCATTTTTGTGTATCTGCAATGCGAGTGGCAGGTGCTTGCTTGTTGCCCAAAAAATAATCTTTGAACTGATTCATGCCGGCATTGGTAAACAGCAGTGTTGGATCGTTTTTAACCACGATAGGGGCCGAGGGAACAATGAGGTGTCCTTTGGATTGGAAGAAGTCAATAAAATGCTGTCTGATCTCTGATGCCGTCATCATAATGTGTTGAGCTATGGGTTGGGTAATGTAATTTATAGGTTTATATTTGTACGATGGAGTATAAGCGCCGTTGCGCGCCAATGCTCACGATGCAATTTAACGATTAACAACGAGTTTTACAGACCAAATACGGATTGGCAGCCGATGAAAAAAATCAAATATTATTATAACACCCATACCTTAAAGTATGAAAAACTGATTACCCCCTTGCGGGTGAAGCTGTTGAGGCTTTTCAGTGTTTTGTCGGGGATTGTGGTGGGTGCTGCCTTGGTGGTTTATGTATACAACCGCTTTTTCCCTAAGCCAACAGAAATTGCCGCCAACAAGCGCTACGAATTATTGAAAGACAACTACAAACAGTTGTCTTCTAAGCTCCAGGTGTTGCAAGAACAAATGGCTGCGTTGGAAACGCGCGACAATGAAGTTTATCGATCTATTTTTGAAGCCAATCCCTTGCCAGACAGCGCCCGCGCCAAGCTAATAGAAAAGAAAAACGAAATTGAAAAGATAAAAGAAATGGATGGTTTTGAGTTGGGAAAGGGAATCGCTCAACAACTCAATAACATCAATGCCCGCATGGTATACCAGTTCAAAAGCTACGACAACATTGCTTTGTTGATCAAAGACCAGGGAACCAAACTGACTTGCATACCTGCCATTCAGCCCGTCAGCAATAAGCAGCTCAACAGAATTGCCAGCGGATTTGGGATGCGCATTGATCCGGTATACGGCACACCTAAATTCCATAAAGGCCTCGATTTTACTGCACCGCAAGGCACCCCCATTTATGCTACGGGCAATGGAACCGTCATTGAATCGGGCTTGTCCACCTCCGGCTATGGCAATCACGTCATCATCAACCATGGCTATGGCTACCAAACCTTATATGGCCACATGGTTCGGATCAAGGCTCGCAGAGGGCAAAAGGTGAAAAGAGGCGAAGTGATTGGATGGGTAGGAAGCACTGGTAAAAGCACCGGTCCGCATTGTCATTATGAAGTCCACATCAACAGCCAGGAAGTAGATCCAGTGTATTTCTTCTACAATGATTTGAATGCTGAACAATACGACAGGTTGTTGAAACTAGCTGCCAAAGGAAGTGCCAAAAGTTTTGATTAACTTTAATATGTCCCGAAAAGCCGTTCGTCAATCGGATAAAGAATAGAGATCATTAACGTTATAGCTTGCAAGCATGAAACTCAAACAAACCGCTTTAGATTTTGATTTTACCGGCGAACCTCAACCCGAGCACTCGCCTGTTCAACCGAAGGAAACGCCCATCGTTGTTAGGGAAGAGCCGATCGAAGTAGACATTCAGCCTAAGCGAAGTTCAAAGCCTCCCAAAGCCGTAGTCAAAAGCGAAAAAAAATCTACCAGGGGTCGCATGAAAATAAGTGACATGGCCATGGAGGCGGAAAAGATTGACATCCCTTCAGATGAGATTCTGTTTTCTAAAAGCTATTACAACATAGGAGCTGTGGCCCAAATGTTTCATGTCAATCAATCTTTGATTCGTTTCTGGGCCAATGAGTTTGATGTGCTCAAGCCAAAGAAAAATGCCAAAGGAGACAGGTTTTTCAGGCCCGAAGATGTAAAAAATCTAAAATTGATTTATCATTTATTAAGGGAACGAAAATATACCATTGAAGGTGCCAAGGATTTTTTAAAGAAGAGCAAACGAGCCGATGAAAAGTTTCAGGCAATTGAATCTCTCCACCACCTCAAATCTTTTCTATTAGAATTAAAAGCAGGATTATAATATTCGTATGAAACAAATTTTTAGCATCGTTTTTTGCCTGTTTTTGGCGTTTAGCACCCTTGGCCAAACACCCTATACCACTGCTGCTGATCCCCAACATCCCGGCGGGTTGATATTGAATGGTGTGCTGACCAAGTACATTTTGATCAATGAAAAGTCTTTCAAATGGTATGGTGCCAATCAAAATGGATACCAACCTGATGCAAGTATGGTAACGACTATGGCCGCTGCAAAAGACTCTTTTCATGTTGTGATTTTCGGGGGCACTTGGTGCGACGACACCCAGTTTATATTGCCAAGGTTTTTTAAAATTCAGGAGCTGAGTGGTTTTCCCGACAGCCGCGTGACTTTTTTTGGGGTAGATAGAAACAAAAAAACATTGGGCAATGCAGGCGCTGCTTTTCAACTGCAAAATATTCCTACCATTATTGTCATGAAGAACGGAAAGGAAGTGGGCAGGGTAGTAGAATATGGTAAAACAGGCAAATGGGACGCAGAACTGTCGTCTTTGCTTCAATAAAGGCTATAAAAGCTGATAGATTTCCAATCCTCTTTTTGTAAGCACATACAATTGCCCATTCGCAATTTTAATAGAAAGATAAGATCCAATGGAGGCTGGCAATGGGTAGGCCTGCTCTTGCATCGTGTCTAACCTGTACACCAAAATACTATTACTTACAAATCCATATATACGGTTGTTTTCAACGATGATGTTTTTCCATCCTTTGATGGGGAGCAATGAAACATAAGCCCCATAATAATCGAACCGATACAATCCTTTTATGGGATCATACAAGAACAATTGATTGGCCGCATCTATCAGTTGGGTGGCAGTCGGCAGATTGCTTGTCATCATTCGCATATCATTGCTTTCCAATAAGACTTTCCCTTGGTCGTTTATTTTTTTTATTTTAAAATCCTGTTCATCAAAAATCCAAAGGGTATTGTCGTAAGCGGTGGCAACGGCGTGCACATTAAAAATATTTTGATTTCTCAGATTGATGCTGTTGATGACGCTCAGTGCTTGGTTGAGTGTTACGATGGTAGCAAACTGAGGATAATACACAATCACCTTCAGTGGATTGCGTACATTGATCAGGGACGGATTTCCGTATTTTTTTACGTCATTGAAAATGCTCAGCTTTTCACCCGCCGGACTTATTTTTTGCAACTGGTTGGAGGTCGTGAGCAGGTACATGTTTCCCAATATATCTACTTCGGCCGATATAAATTCTCCCGGAATCAACTTTGAAAACTTTGCTATCGGCTCCATGCCGGCAGTCAAGATGCTGCTATCTTTTGATTGAGCCAACAATGCACAAGGAATGAACAGGGAATAAGCGAATATGTAAACAACAATCTTCTTCAATGATTAAGCATTGTAATAGTGGAGTGTAAGATCGTTTCCGTCAAAAACAGCGTAGCTGTTGTATTGAATCCAATCGCCTAAATTAACATAAGTGCTTTGGCTAGTTAGCGGAATATGAAGGGGCAGGTGTCGATGGCCGAATACAAAATAGTCATACTGTTGAGTCTGCAAGATTTCTTCGCAGTAAGCCACCAGCCACTCTTTGTCTTTTCCCATAAATACTTCATCTTTCTGACCAGTTTGCGCCCTGCTTTTTTGGCTAAAATAATCAGCGAGTCCAATTCCCCATCTACTAGGCAACATTCCAAACAGCGTTTTTGCGAGCCTGTTCCTGAAAATCTTTTTAATGAATTTGTAACCATGATCTCCTGGGCCTAAACCATCTCCGTGCCCCAATAGGAATTTTTTTCCATTGAAATCAAAAGCAACCGGTTCGTAATAGACCGGAATATTGAGTTCCTTCTGAAAATAATCGTTCATCCACATGTCATGGTTCCCTACAAAAAAATGAATCGCGACGCCGCTGTCCGTCAGCTCGGCCAGTTTACCCAGGATTCGAACATATCCCTTGGGCACTACTTTTTTGTATTCAAACCAAAAGTCAAACAAATCTCCCATGATGAAAATGGTATGGGCTTTGTCTTTGATGTCATTCAGAAATGCAACAATTCTTTTTTCTCGAACCAAACTAGTAGCAGCATTCGGCGCACCCAGGTGAAAGTCTGACAAAAAATATATTTGCTTTGATGTAGACATAAAGTCAAATTATTTTGAATGGTTTTTGGATTGAATATATTCCAATAAATCGCCGGTAGGAATCACAGGCAGTCCGGTGGTGTCACCATTGAACCAATAAATCCATGCGGTGGTGGTTTGATCTTGGTGATATACCTCCACCAAAGATCTTTTATATAAGGGAGTTTCTCCTGCCTCTACAATCAATCCTTCATAATCATCCAATTGGGCGATGGCCCACTGAAAGGCATCCACACTGTTCGCTGCATATAGCTCTCCGATAATAAATGCGTCTTCGGTTGGGATGGCGACAGGATAAGTCCCTTTGTCATAAAAACGCCCCTTTACTTTCGCTTCTCCTATGAGTGAAAAAAAATCAGACAAATACCTGTACGCAGGATTGCGAAATCCACTGCGCAGTGAACCATATACAAAAACTTGATAGACAGGTGCTGTCATAGAATCTAAGGTTACCCTTCAATTAGAAAACAATATACTTCTTTTGGTCCATGTACGCCTGTTACAAGCGTTTTTTCAATGTCCGCCGTTCGGCTGGGTCCGCTTGCAAAAGTGATGAGGGAAGGTATATTGGAAGTATATTTTTCTTTCAAAAACTGCAGCGCTTCTTTTGCATCATATACCAATTGGCTGGTGTATGCAATGCATATATGAATAGGGGCGTACACACTGGTCGTTCTTCCACTGGCCTGTGCCGAACTCATTACGATGGTGCCGGTTCTGGCCACTAAATACTCGCAGCTGGTCAGAGAAGCATCACAGCTTTCCAAATGGGCCGAGGGTGTTAACTGCAAAGAAGTCAATAAGGAAGTCAGCTTTTTTTCTACACAATACATTTCTTTCCAGCCCTTGATTTCGATTAATTGTGCCAATTGTTGCTGAAGGCTTGCTTCATCCGGACAAAAAATAAATTTTCCTTGCAGTTGATTAAATGATTGTGCAAAAGCTACCGCTATATCTTCGGTCGGTTTGGTAAAAACAGATTGAGCGCCTTCACTCTGAGGAAAGGGCAAGGGCACAGGATTGCTCAGCGCTTGCCGTATTCTTTTTAAAATATTTTCTTTTGCGGGAGTGGTGGCCATCTCACAGATTTATGATACCGTATTGGGTTGCGCGTCTGTATCTGGAGTAGTGTCTGGAGGCGTCGTTGTTGGCTCCTCCTGAATGTCTACAATCTTCTTTTCCTCAAAAGGTCTTTTGCCAATCAGTGCTTCCACATCGCTTTTGAACAACACTTCTTTTACCAATAATTCTTTGGCTAATTTTTCTACTTCTGCCTTTCTCTCTGTGAGCAGTTTTTTTGTTTTGATATATGCCTGATCAATCAATTCACGCACTTCATGGTCAATCATTTTTCCGGTTTCTTCACTGTATGGCTTGGTGAAATAATTTTCCTGTGCAGGATCGTAGAAGCTGATGTTGCCCACCTTTTCGTTCATACCATAAACAGTTACCATGCTATAGGCAATCTTCGTGATTTGTTGCAGGTCATTGCTGGCACCGGTGCTGATTTTTCCGAAGAAAATATCTTCACTAGCTCTGCCACCTAAAGTCATACAGATTTGATCAATCAACTGATCGGTGTTGTACAAGTATTGTTCCTTGGGGGTGTATTGTGCATATCCCAATGCAGCAGTACCTCTGGGTACAATGGTTACTTTTAGTAATGGGTAAGCGTGTTCTAAATACCATCCGCAAATAGCGTGTCCGGCTTCATGATACGCAATGATTTCTTTTTCTTCGGGAGAGATGATTTTGTTTTTCTTTTCCAATCCGCCAATCACGCGATCGATGGCATCTTGAAAATCGCTCATGTCTACGGCTTCTTTGTTTTTTCTGGCGGCAATCAGGGCTGCTTCATTGCAAACATTCGCAATGTCGGCACCCGCAAAACCTGGAGTTTGTTCTGCCAACTTATGAATGTCCAGGGTTTCAGATGTTTTGATGGGTTTCAAGTGCACTTTAAAGATGGCTTCTCTTCCTACTAAGTCAGGACGATCGATCGTAATTTGTCTGTCAAACCTTCCGGGTCTTAACAAGGCGCTGTCCAATACATCGGGCCTGTTGGTAGCCGCTAAAATAATGATGCCCAAGTCGGTTCCAAAACCATCCATCTCCACCAATAGTTGATTCAAGGTATTTTCACGCTCGTCATTACTCATCATTACATTTTTTCCTCTGGCGCGTCCAATGGCATCTATTTCATCAATGAATATGATACAAGGTGCTTTTTCTCTGGCTTGCTTGAACAAATCCCTTACCCTGCTCGCACCTACACCTACAAACATTTCAACAAAATCACTTCCACTCAAACTAAAGAAAGGAACCTGCGCTTCGCCCGCAACTGCTTTTGCCAAAAGCGTTTTACCGGTACCGGGAGGGCCCACCAATAAGGCACCTTTTGGAATTTTACCACCCAATGCAGTGTATTTTTTGGGATTTTTCAAGAAGTCGACAATCTCCATCACTTCTACTTTGGCTTCATCGAGTCCGGCCACATCTCCAAAATTGATGTCCACCTTGGTGCCTTTTTCAAACAAAGTCGCTTTCGATTTGCCGATGTTGAAAATGCCGCCTGCGCCACCCGCACCGCCAGCACCGCCGCCCACTTTGCGCATCATCATGATGAACAAAAATCCAATCAACAAAATGGGCAACAAAGAACTAATGATTTGCGAAAACAATTCACCCTCATCATCCGGAGAGTCGGGCACTTGCGTCACCAATGGATTTTTGTTGTAGAAATCGCTGATTTGACTGGCAAAGGTTTTGTCGTCTACAATGCTGAAGAACAACTGAGGGGCGTTCGATTTTTTCGCTGTCTCATATCGCTTGTTGTTTTCTTTCTCGTTCAAGAGTTGATTGTATACCTCAGTCTTATTGTTGAGGCTGTCTTTATTGATAAAAACGCGGACAATCTTTTTGTTTCGGATGGTTTTAATTTTCTCTACATCCCCTTGCTTCAGCATTTCGTAAAATTTTTGCTGATCTGTTTCAATCCCGCCACTTTCTACGCCTCTAACCAGGTTGTAAGAAATAATCGAGAGGAAAACAATCCCATAGATCCAGTAGATATTGAATTTGTTTTTTCGCTTTGGAGATTCTTGTCCCATCGGATTGTTATTGTTGGAGGAGGAATTCCTGTTGTTGTTTGACTGACTCATAAACTGCTTTTGCCGTTGTTTGTAAATGATAGGGTAGTGATTAGAGGTTGTGCTCCATAGCAGGGGCGTCGCTCCACAATTCTTCTAGGTGATAAAATTTTCTAGGTTCTGGCAGCATGATATGCACCACAATGTTTACGTAATCAATCAATATCCATTGCTCTGCCTGTTTTCCTTCGTGTTTAAAAGGGGCTTCACCGCATGTTTCTTTAACTTCTTTCTCAATGTTATCGCCAATGGCCCTTAATTGATTGTTGTTGCTGGCTTGACAGATGATAAAAAAGTCTGCCACCGCTTCAGGAATTTTTCTCAAATCAAGGCTGACGATATTTTCACCTTTTTTGTCTTGTATTGCTTCAATAATTGTCTTGAAAAGTTTGCTGTTTCTGGTTAGCCGAGCAGGACTTTTTGCTCTGCTTTTTAATACGTTCAAATTACTCAAAAGTGTTACTTTTAATGTTTATTATAAACCTGTTTGGATGCTGTGTCGCAGGGAGAGAAAAACCTCTCATGCAGCTGGTATCAAAAGTACTATTTCTTTGCCATTTCTTACTTTATGAAATCTTCCGCCTCCTTTCATATGGTCGATTGTGTAGATAGCTCCAACAACTATGCCATGGAACAGGTGCATGCAGGATTGGCCGGCTCTGGAATGGCTTGGTTTGCCAATGAACAGCTGTCCGGCAAAGGACAGAGAGGCAAAAGCTGGGAAAGCCAGCCAGGCGCCAATATCACGATGAGCGTGGCTTTCGTGCCCCCCAAAGCTTTTTGGTCTCAACCATTTCTTTGGAATGCGCTCATAGCCAATACCTGTCGGCAGTTCTTAGCTGGCCTTACCGATCATACCGTCACCATCAAATGGCCCAATGATTTGTACATAGATGACAGAAAGGCAGGAGGCATACTGATTGAAAACAGTTACCAAGGTCAAGCATGGTCTTGGTCGATTGTCGGCATCGGCATCAATATCAATCAAACCAGTTTCGATTCATCGCTTCCCAATCCTATTTCTTTGCAACAACTTACTCAATCACTGTATAACGTGCCGGATCTAGCCAAGCAGTTGCATCTTCAGTTGATACATGCTGTTGAGCATCCGGAGGCCCATTCCATCCTATGGGAAGTATACCAACAGCACTTATACAAGCGCTACCAGCAACAAAAACTTCGAAAGGCCAATGCGGTGTTTGAAACCCAGATCATGGGCGTGAATCAATACGGACAACTGCTGACCAAGGATACCTTGGATCGAGCATTTTCCTTCGGGGAAGTGGAATGGATTCTATAAACTTACTTGCGTTCTTTCGAATTGCTTAGTGTTGCCCAGGCCGCCAAGATTTCAGCAGCGTGTTCTTTGCTCTTAGGCTTGTCAAAAATTTTCCGAATGACACCCTTGCTGTCAATTAAAAAAGTAGTTCTGATGAGGCCCATGTATTTTTTCCCGTATAATTTCTTCTCGCCCCACACTCCATATTTTTGAATGATGGTTAGGCTTGGATCTGCTATGAGTGGAAAAGGGAGTTCGTGTTTTTGCTCAAATTTCTTGTGTTTTGCCTCTTCATCTGGGCTCACGCCTATCACGATCAATCCTTTGTTTCTAAGTAAGCCATAATGGTCCCTTAAGTTGCATGCTTGTACAGTGCAGGTGGGTGTGTCGTCTTTTGGATAGAAATACAACACAATATTTTTTCCTTTGTAATCAGCCAATGAAATGGCTTTGCCATTTTGGTCTTTCCCTTTAAAAGCGGGTGCTTTGGTGCCTTCTATTAGCGGACTCATGAGGATAATTTATCGCGTGAAATAAAATGTTTTGGTTGCAATATTGCCTGCCAAATCTGTAACAGTCAACTCCAAAGAATGTTCGCCCGGAGGGCAATGTTCATCAAATGAATATCGAAACACTTTTCCTTTGTCATTGCTGAAGCAAAGCCATTGGCCATCCAGTATTGCATTGAATGTCCCTATTTCTTCCGTGTTGTCTGATACGGCAAAGGCGATGCTTTTGAGGCCAGACCAATTACTACTATTGTTCAAACGACCAATAGGCCGAATGACAGGAGCGATGGTGTCTAGTATAAGTTGAAATTGTCCTAAGCTTCTGAAAGAAGCGCTGTACCAATCGTTTGCGACCACCGTTTTTTTAAATTCCGTTTTATTGTTCCAGCTTCGTTTCATGATTATGCGACCAGTGTCTTTGATTGCAAAAGCATCTTTTATTTTAACGGAAAAATATTTATACAACGGCACCTGTTTATGGTGAAGCTGGTAAATCGGTTTTCCCACTGCAGGTTTTATTACTTGATACGCAAAATGAAATGAATCAAAAATCGCTTCTTCATTCAGGTAAAAAGAAACCACCTCGTTTTCAAAAACATTGACATGATTCGGCTTGAACAAGGGGCCCGATATGGTCGGGACATTCGATACTGCAAGGCTATCGTGCACAATCGAAAACTGCAAAACCGAAGGATTGTTGTGCGCATCCCATAGGGTGATGGTGATGTCATGGGGTTGATTGTCTGTCAAATCAATGCTTCCATCTTCACCGGAGGCTGTCTGATAAATTCCCTTTGTATAGCCCGGAAGCGGAGAGAGATATTGTAAAAAAGGGCCGCCATTGGAACGAGTTGAATAATCGATGTGTGCATTCAGGCTCCTGGTTTCATCGTATGAAATGCTATCCATCAAAAATCCGCTGATCCAATGTCCATTATTGGTAAGTTCGCCTTTGTAAATGCCATTTTGGTTGCTGCTTCCTGAGCTCCTATCCGTAGTCGTTACAGCAAATATCACTTTGGTGGCAGCGGTGCGAATCATTCCGGCTGTATAATTGCCATTTGATTTTTTTACGGGATACAATCTGGGTTGCTGTTCATAAGTGCTTCGGTTTCGGTCGTAAACAGCCAGTCGAAAGACATCGGGTGCCACATCATCTGCTATCTGAAATCCGAACAACAATGGATTCAGCACTTTGTCTGTTTGAGTGTCTCTGATTTCAAAATGCAAGTGCGGACCTTGAGAAGCGCCTGTGTTGCCGCTGTAGGCAATGAAATCTCCTTTTTGAACAGGAAACAAGGTGGGAGGAATATCTATGAACAGCTTCCATTGTTTTTGCTGGTATTGCTGCTGTTCAACGTATTGTTCCAGTGCCGGAAAGAAATCATTCAAATGCGCATACAGGGTAGTCAGTCCATTGGGATGGTTGATGTAGAGGGCCCGCCCAAAGCCCAGGGGTTCGATTTTTACCTTGGCGATATACCCTTCTGCTGCCGCCAATACGGGAATGTTTTCTCTCTCTTCTGTTTTACAATCCAGCCCCATGTGGTAATGGTTGGGTCGCAATTCTCCAAAATTGGCTACCAATAAGGGTTTGGTGTCCACCGGCCATTGAAAATATCCTTGGGGATAGCGGGGGTCTTGCAAGTGCTGTGCAAAATTGATTTTCGGACAGACCAATCCAAGCCAAAGTAGAAGTAATGCGTGCTTTTTCATTCCAAGATCAATGGAGTAAAGTTAGTGATAAGCCCTTGTAAAATGTATGATTTTCAATTGGTTTTGCGCTATTGGTTTTATGGAAAAATAATGCTCCTTCAAAATTTGCGACACTAGTTTTTTAGAATTACTTTTGCACGCCACTCTATTCGGCAACTTCTTATGCCAAAAAACAACTCTATTCAAACGGTATTAATTATTGGAAGCGGACCCATTATTATCGGTCAGGCTTGTGAATTTGACTATAGCGGCACCCAAGCGGCGCGTAGTTTAAGAGAAGAAGGAGTAAAAGTCATATTGATCAATAGCAATCCCGCTACTATTATGACGGATCCGATGATGGCGGACCGCGTGTATCTATTGCCTTTGACCGTGGAAAGCATTGAGCAAATTTTGGAAGAAAATAAAATAGACGCGGTATTGCCTACCATGGGCGGTCAAACGGCGCTGAACTTATGCAAGGAAGTAGATGAATTGGGTATTTGGGAAAAATACAAGGTGCAATTGATTGGCGTTGACATCAAAGCCATTGACAAAGCCGAGGATAGAGAGCAGTTTAGAAAGTGGATGATTGAAATGAACATTCCGGTGGCGCCTGCCAAAATTGCCAACTCTTTTTTAGAAGGAAAAGAATTTGCGCAGTCGATTGGTTTTCCATTGGTGATTCGTCCATCCTTTACTTTGGGCGGAACCGGCGGGGGTATTGTTTTTAAAAAAGAAGACTTGGACGAAGCGTTGAATAACGGATTGACTGCTTCGCCTATACACGAAGTATTGGTAGAAAAAGCAGTATTGGGCTGGAAAGAATTTGAATTGGAATTGCTGAGAGACAACGCAGACAACGTAGCCATCATTTGCACAGTAGAAAATTTTGATCCAATGGGTGTGCATACCGGAGACAGCATCACCGTTGCTCCCGCGATGACATTGAGCGATACGGCCTATCAATTGATGCGCAACACCGCCATTCGAATGATGCGCAACCTGGGCAATTTTGCAGGCGGTTGCAATGTGCAGTTTGCATTGAATCCGCAGACGGAAGAAATTATTGTGGTGGAAATCAATCCGCGGGTAAGTCGTTCTTCTGCATTGGCGAGTAAGGCTACCGGTTATCCCATTGCTAAAATTGCCGCCAAACTGGCACTGGGATTCAATTTAGATGAATTGAAAAATCAAATCACCCAATCTACTTCTGCTTATTTTGAACCTGCCTTGGATTATGTCATTGTAAAAATCCCTCGCTGGAATTTTGACAAATTCAAAGGCGCCAATGATACGCTTGGTTTTCAAATGAAAAGTGTGGGAGAGGTGATGGGAATTGGCAGAAGCTTTGCTGAAGCGGTTCAGAAAGCTTGTCAAAGTTTGGAAAATGAAGCAGTGGGTTTGGGATACTATGGCAAAAGCTTGATGCATGCAGATGAATTGCTGGAGTACATCAAAATACCCAAGTGGGATCGGATTTTCCGAATCAAGGATGCTTTGATGGCAGGGGCCAGTGTGAAAAGGATTTGTGAGAATACTGGCATCGATCGTTGGTTTATTTATCAGATTCAGAAAATTTGCGATTGCGAAAAGCAAATCGCTCAATACGATCTTAAATCCTTACCCGACGAATTATTAACAGAAGCGAAAGGGCTAGGTTTTAGTGACGAGCAGATTGTTCGAATCATGAGAGAGTCCGATAGCGAATCTTTGTATGAGCGCCGTAAAAAAATGGGACTGACCAGAACCTATAAAATGGTCGACACTTGTAGTGCAGAGTTTATGGCAAAGACGCCTTATTTCTATTCTACTTTTGAGCCGAAGGCTGCTGCCGGTCAATTGTTGTCCAATGAGTCCATCGTGTCGGATAAAAAGAAAATCATTGTGTTGGGAAGTGGTCCCAATCGAATAGGGCAAGGCATTGAATTTGATTATTGTTGTGTGCATGGTTTGCTGGCAATCAAAGAAAGCGGTTACGAAGCCATCATGGTGAATTGCAATCCCGAAACCGTCTCCACTGATTTTGACATTGCTGATAAATTATATTTTGAACCCGTGTTCTGGGAGCATTTATGGGAAATCGTGGAGCATGAAAAACCGGCTGGCGTCATTGTACAGTTGGGTGGTCAGACGGCCTTGAAATTGGCTAAAAGACTTCATGAGAAAGGAATCAAGATCATCGGAACTTCTTTTGACAACATGGACATTGCAGAAGATCGCGGACGATTCAGCGACATGCTCAAAGAACTTGCCATTCCTTATCCAAAATACGGAACAGCCTTTAATACAGATGATGCCATTGAAGTGGCCCAAGAAGTGGGCTATCCTGTATTGGTTAGACCCAGTTATGTCTTGGGTGGTCAAAGAATGCGCATCGTGCTCAACGACGAAGAGTTGGAAAAAGGCGTGTTGAGTCTATTAAAACATTTACCCGGCAATAAAATCCTCATCGATCATTTTCTGGATCGTTGTCAAGAGGCTGAAATCGATGCCATTTTCGATGGAACCAATTTTCATGTGATGGGAGTGATGGAGCACATTGAGCCTGCTGGTATTCACAGTGGAGACAGCAATGCGGTGTTGCCACAATTCAACCTGAGTCCACTCATTGTTCAGACCATGGAAGAATATGCCGAAAAAATTGCGCGCGCGTTGGATATTCGCGGCCTGATCAATATTCAGTTTGCCATTAAAGATGGAGATGTATTTGTGATTGAAGCCAATCCAAGGGCTTCGAGAACAACGCCGTTTATTGCCAAAGCGTATCAAATTCCTTATTTGAACATAGCTACCAAAGTGATGTTGGGCGTCGCCAGCTTGAAAGACTTTACGTACAATAAAAAGCTTACTGGCTTTGCCATCAAAGAACCGGTGTTTTCTTTTAATAAATTCCCAGGGGTAAACAAAGAATTGGGTCCTGAAATGAAGAGTACTGGAGAAGCCATTCGATTCATCAAAGATTTGCGCGATCCTTATTTCAGGCAATTGTACAAAGAGCGAAGCATGCACTTGAGTAAATAAACTTCATCTTTTTTTCTTTTCTGTTGCGCTAGATTAGCGGATGTTTCCGTACCAGATTCCCCTTTGGAAAAAAGCGCCTTTTATAAGAGTGGTGCTTGCCTGGATCACCGGTATTGGGCTCCAAGATACTCTCCGGTTAGGCTTTACAACGATTTTCTCCATTAGCCTTTTAATCCTTTTTTGTTTTTCCCGTTTGTATGCTCTTCCGATATACAAAAGATATCGATACCGGCATGTTCATGGTGGATTCATATTGAGTGGTGTGATGTGTTTTGCCATGCTGGTTACATGGAACAAAGATATTCGGCATCAAAACTCTTGGTATGGTCATCATGTACAGCCGAATGATGGTTTCATGATCCGTATTGAAACTCCGCCCACTCAAAAAGGCAAATACTGGCAAGCGGTGGGTGTTGTGCAAGCATTGTTTCATCAACAGAAATGGAGGCAGACTACTGGCAACATCCACTTGTTGGTGCCGGTAGACAGTCAACAGCGGGCGTTGCAATACGGAGATGTACTCTTTGTACGTGGAAAGTTGCAATTGATTTCACAAGCCACCAATCCTGGAGGCTTCAACTACCGAGTGTACATGGCTCGGCAACAAATATTTTATAGCATTCGAGTGACGCCGACACAGTATCGACGGATTGCCGAACACCAGGGTAGTTGGATATCGGCCTTTGTTTTTCAAGCGCGGACAATGGTGCTAGATCGGTTGGATCGGTTCATTCAATCAGGCCCATCCATCAAAGGGATTGCCGAAGCACTATTGATTGGGTATAAAGAAAACCTTGATGGTAAGTTGATGCAATCTTATAGCAATACGGGGCTTGTTCACATCATTGCCATTTCAGGTTTGCACTTGGGTGTGATTTATATTATTTTATTGTTTTTACTGAAAAAAATTCCTTTTGTCAACCGACTACCCATAGTGAAATGGCCAATTGTTTTGCTTTTACTTTGGTTGTTTGCCCTCATGACCGGTGGAAGCGCTTCTGTGTTAAGAAGTGCCGTCATGTTTTCTTGTATTATCGTTGGAAAATTGTTGGGTAAAAGCGCGTCCATTGAGCAGTCTTTGGCAGTTTCGGCTGGTTTGCTACTGGCCTATAATCCTTATCTGCTATGGGATGTGGGCTTTCAGCTGAGTTATTTGGCTATTATGGGGATTGTGAGTACCCAGCGATTTTTTCAAGGATGGTGGTCTCTGAGATACAAAGCATTCCAGAAAATATGGACATTGGTGTCGGTGACATTGGCTGCTCAGGTATTTACATTTCCGATATGTATCTATTATTTTCACCAGTTTCCGAATTTATTTTTTTTGAGCAATTTGATCATCGTACCGCTGTCTACGCTTGTATTATTTGGTTTGCTGTTGTTGATTGCGTTGTCTCCATTCGAAACAGTGGCGGTATGGCTGGGAAAATCTTGTTCTGTATTGATTGATGGGATGAATGGGGTGGTGCAAGCCATCGACGCCATTCCCGGTTCGGTGCTTCAGCCCATTTATGCCAATATGTATACGACTCTTGCCCTGTATGGATGTGTACTCAGTTTGTGCTATTGGTGGATTCGTCCATACAACCGAGCTGCATTGTATGCATTGGGGACTTTTTTTATTTTTCTGGGAGCACATGCCATGGTCAGAAAGGCAGCCGATCAACAACTAAAAATCATTGTCTACAATATTCCCAAACAGTCGGCAGTGGATGTATTGTATCATCAACAATGCAATTTGATCGGTCGTTCAGGCGTATCAGATGGTCAAGCTGTCAAAACCACCCGAATCTTTTTTCATGCATGGCAGGCCTATTCGCCGCTGCCTTCTTTCTCACAGAAAAATTCCGTTTTTTCTTTTGCCACTACTCACTGGATGGTTCTTGATAGAAAAATTCACTTACCATTTTTGCCTCCACCCGCCTGTCTTGACTTTGTGGTGTTGTCAAACAATGCGCACCTTTCCATTCAATCCATTCATGATGCATTGCATCCTGCTATTATTGTTTTTGACGCGTCGAATAGTTTGTGGAAAATTGCCAAATGGAAAAAAGAATGCGAAGCCCTACTTTTGCCCTGCTATTCTATACCCGAACGAGGCGCTTTTGTGTATTCAGTGTCATAGTCAATAGCGAACCCATCCGCTCGAAGCAGAACCCACAATCAATATGAAAAAAATTCAATCGGCCCTTATTTCTGTTTTTTATAAAGATGGCCTCGAAGCCATTGTTTTAGCACTTCATCAGCAGGGTGTTCAAATCTATAGCACGGGCGGTACGCAATCGTTTATTGAACAACTACAAGTTCCTTGTATTCCTGTCGAATCACTGACCAGCTATCCAGCTATTCTTGGAGGAAGGGTAAAGACCCTGCATCCGGCTGTTTTCGGAGGCATTTTAGGTAAGCGGAGCGATGCGCAGCATACAGAAGAAATGGCCACCTACCAGATTCCTGCGATTGATTTGGCAATCGTCGATTTGTATCCTTTTGAGGAAACGGTCAAAAGTTTTGAGGGACAGGTATTGACAGACGAGGGGCCCATCATTGAGAAAATTGACATCGGCGGTCCGTCGATGATTCGAGCAGCGGCTAAGAACCATCAAGATGTAGTGGTGGTGGCCGCCAAACAAGACTATCCTGTATTGCACGATCTTTTGGTACAGCAATCTTGTCAAACCACCCTGGAACAAAGAAGGATGTTTGCCATTAAGGCATTCGACGTGTGTACAGCTTACGATACGGCTATATCCAATTATTTTCACAAAACCCATTTTCAGACGCCTTTTCACCAACAAGAAAGGTCTCTTCGATATGGTGAAAATCCGCATCAGCTAGCTTCTTTTCATGGAGACCTCTCACAAATATTCATTCAGTTACACGGAAAAGAATTGTCCTATAACAATTTGGTAGATGTGGATGCGGCCATTCATTTGATCCGAGAATTCGATACCACTACTTTTGCCATTATCAAACACACCAATGTATGCGGCATTGCACAAGCCGATTCGGTGCTGGGCAGTTGGAAAAATGCATTGGCCGGTGATCCGGAGAGCGCTTTTGGCGGTGTATTGGTGTGCAATCAACCCATCGATGCAGCTACCGCTACCGCTATCAACGATTTGTTTTTTGAAGTATTGATTGCATCCAATTTTGAGCCAGCGGCGCTTGCTGTGCTACAATCCAAAAAAAATCGAATATTATTACAATTAACTGAAACTCCTTTACCGCTTCATCAATATAGATCATTGTTGAACGGCTTATTGAGTCAGCAACAAGACGAAGGCAATGTGGAAGAATGGAAAGAAGTGGGTGGTCGAGCTTGTTCGCCTGCTGAAAAAGAAGATTTACTTTTTGCCAATTTGGTGTGCAAACATTTAAAAAGCAATGCCATCGCCCTGGTGAAAAACAAGCAATTGATTGGAAAGGGTTGTGGTCAAACCAGTAGAATTGACGCCCTTCGGCACTCGATTGAAAAAGCCCGTCAATTCAATTTTGATTTACAGGGAGCTGTTCTGGCCAGTGATGCATTTTTCCCCTTCGATGATTGTGTTACGATTGCGCATGCGGCAGGCATCCATGCTTTTATTCAGCCGGGCGGATCGATTCGCGATGCAGATTCCATTGCTTATTGTGCGACCCATCAATTGGCCATGGTGATTACCGGGAAAAGACATTTCAAACATTAAAAATTCCTACATGTCTGTTTCCAAAAAGAAAGGTTGGGCGTATGCGGCCCTTGTGGCCACTAGTTTTTTTTGGGGAACCACATGGGTGGCTAGCAAATGGTCGGTTCAATCTATTCCGTCTATTCAGCTGGCGTCCATTCGTCAATGTTTGGCTGGGAGCTGTTTCGTAGGTTATTTTCTTTTTTACAAGAAGCATCCGTTGCCCACTCTTTTGCAATGGAGATGGTTGTTGGTAATGTCTGTAATCATGTTTGTATTTGCCAACTGGATGAGTACTTGGGGAATTCAATACATCACGACCGGGTTAGGAGCGCTGATCGGTTCTTTGTATCCGTTGAGTGTAGTGCTCATTGAATCTATTTTTTTTAAGTCGAAAAAAATTAACACGCTAACGATTCTCGGATTGTGCTTGGGCGTTTTCGGTGTTTCGGTTGTCTTTTACAACAGCATGCTCACACAAATGAATGAAAAGGTATTGTTTGGTATTTGTTTGTCTGTTTTTGCTATGTTATCCTGGAGCCTGGGGACTGTTTTTTTGACAAGAAACAAGGTAAACATCAATCCCTATTATGCTACTGGTTGGCAAATGTTGATCAGCGCTTTCATTTTACTTAGCATTGGATTGTACCACCATCAATTCACTTCGGTTGCGCAGATGCCCTTGAGTGTTTGGGGAGCTATTTTTTACTTGGTTGTTTTTGGGTCTATTGTCAGTTTTATCGCTTTCATCTATTCCACCAAGCATTTGCCTCCTGCGATTGCTTCGCTGTATGCATACATCAATCCGATTGTTGCGATTGTGGTGGCTTCATGGGTTTTTAAAAATGAAGCCCTATCGATCTCTGTTTTGTGGGGGACTCTGATTACCCTGTCAGGCGTTTATTTGGTGAATCTCAGTATGAAAAAAGCAGCTACCCAGAATCCTATCGTTGAACCTGAGATATAAATCTTGCATACATTTCCTGCCAGCCTTCAAACTGCGGATCTGTTCCCAAAAAGTTATTATGAAAAATCGTTATAAAGGAGCCTTGTACTTTTTTGCATTCTTCGTAATAATACATGAGTTCACTAAACGCTTCTTCTGCAGATTTCTTTTGATAATAAAAACAAGTGGCATCCATAAAACAAAAGGGATGAAGGCGCAAAGTTGTTTTTTCTTCTTTCGATAAATCGTACCAATAAAAAGAACTGGCTACTGAAGCCCTGAAGCCATTCGTAGAAGGATAGCCCATGCTGTATTCCTCATGAATATTGGTTTGAATCAGCCGTTGATAGGTATCCGGCAGCGAAAATTTAATGTAGTGTTGTCTGGAAGAAATGATGTCGTGTTTAACCAGTCGTGTCAGTCTTCTTTTTTCTTTTTGTAAAATATAAATCGCTTTGTTGCTTTTCCAGGAGGGATGGATGCCAATGGTATAGCGTCTGTCGTGATGCTGAATCAGACGTCTCATCGATTTTTTGAAAGGAGAAATGTTTTTGTCATATCGCCCCATCAGGTGAGATACTAAAAAGAAATAGATTGGATGGAGGGAATATTCCTGGTGTAGCCGATCTAAAAAATCATATGAATCGAATGGATCTTTTTCTATTCCCAACATTACTTTCAATCGATATACAGACGGCTTTCTACAAAAGCCAACCATGTTTCTGATGACACCCTTGTTCTTATAAGACCAGGCGATATCAATATCGTAGGTGGGTTTAAATTGAAAATGCCCAGGCTCTATAGATAATGACGGAAATTTTTCTTTCAATATCCGGCCGAGCAATACCATCCATTGACTGACCAGCGGTCTTTGTAAAAATCCGTTTCGGTGGGCCACGCTGCTGTGATGGTCATATCGGCCAAATGCATCTTTTTGATGAGGAAGGTATTCTTCGTATCGGCTGATTAAAAAAAAGCTTGCTCCAAAAATATCAAACGTCAAATCTCCGCCATTCGTTTTGAAAAATGCGGTACAATGATCTGTTTCAAAGCAATCCACCTGCTGTTGTTCAATGCTTTTTTGAAACAGAATCCCTTGGGGCGCTATATGCAAACAATTCCTGTCTATTTTTTCAAGACTGTAATTGAGTATCGGGCCAGTGTGGTTGTTTAAAATTTCTTGTTGATCTGTTACGACGAAAGAAATGCCGAGTTGTTCTTTTAAAATAAACTCGCAGATGTATAAAAGTCTAGGAGTGATGGTATGGGTATAAACGAGCAGCATGGTTCAATGGTTTATTGGCTGAACCGTTCTTTCCATTGTTGATTGAAGGTTTTATCGCTGAAATGAAGTTGACCCCTGCGAGCAGTCCATTGTGTAAATACTTTGTTCACCCACTTGTTTTTGAGTTTGCCATTGGCCATGTTCATCAAGCTTCGATTCATATTGGCCAATCGCCATATTTTCCAGGCAGCCCTTTCGGCCAAACTACTCAACCCTTCTTCCACCGATTCTTTTCGGTTGTCTAATAGTAGTTCGTGCAAATTGATTTTCACAGCACATACTTCTGTACAACTACCGCAAAGTGAAGATGCATAACTAAGGTGTTTGAACTCCTGCATGCCCTGCAAGTGAGGAGTGATTACGCTTCCTATAGGTCCGCTGTAAGTAGCCCCATAAGCATGACCCCCAATATTTTTATAAATGGGACAAGTATTTAAGCAAGCGCCACACCGAATACAATACAAGCTTTCCCTTTGTTTGGGATTTTGTAAAATATTGGTTCGGCCATTGTCCAGCAATATCACATACATTTCTTCGGGTCCATCCGTTTCATTGGCTTGTTTGGGGCCAGTGACAATGGTATTGTATACTGTCATCTTTTGTCCCGTACCATAGGTGCTCAGCAAGGGCCAGAACAAAGCCAGATCAGTCAACGAAGGAATTATTTTTTCAATACCCACCACCACAATATGCGTTTTGGGAAAGGCACAACTCAGCCGTGCATTCCCTTCGTTTTCTGTAATCGCAATGCCGCCAATGTCACTGATGATAAAGTTGGCACCTGTTACGCCCACTTCTGCCTCCACATATTTTTTTCGCAAGATATTTCTGGCAACCAACGTCAGGGCTTCCGGTGTGAGTTTTGGATCAGTCCCTAATTTTTCTGCAAACAGCTTCGCTACATCTTCTTTGCTTTTATGCATGGCTGGGGTAACGATGTGGTAGGGGGCTTCTCCGTCCAACTGCTGAATGTATTCACCTAAATCTGTCTCAATGCTATCAATGTTGTTTTCCTGCAATGCTTGGTTCAAATGAATTTCTTCGGTAACCATGCTCTTGCTCTTGACAAGGGTTTGGCAGTTTTTTTGTCGGCAAATTTGTAAGATTTCATCAATCGCTTGCTGTCCATTCTCTGCCCATATCACTTTTCCGCCTCTTTTACTGAAATTCAATTCAAATTCTTCCAGTTGCTGGTCGAGGGTTTCAATGGCACGCCACTTGATATTTTTGGCACGCTCCCTGGCCAGATGCACATTGTCAAATTGCCCCTTTCCTTGTGGAACAACGGCGTTGTATTTACCAATATTGAAATTGATTTTTCGCCTGTGTTCAACATCGGCTGCTTTTATAGTGCTTTTGGCTATAAAGGAGGCTGCTGTTTCTGACATGATTAAAAGGTTATAGCGAAGGTACTACATAACCTATATGCAGGCATGAATTTTTTGTGCTCGATAGGGCAGTTGATGACCCTTGTCTTCCTGCTGTAAAAAAATATTGCTTTACTTCAGCACGTCCAAAGATTTGCCCACTTTGATAAAGGCATCGATGGCTTTGTCCAGGTGATAAGGTTCGTGGGCCGCACTCAATTGAACCCTGATGCGCGCTTGTCCTTTGGCCACTACGGGAAAGAAAAAGCCAATGACATAAATGCCTTCTTCCAACAATTTTGCAGCAAATTGTTGCGCCAGTACCGCATCGTATAGCATAATGGGAACAATAGGATGGTCGCCTGGTTTGATGTCGAAACCGGCTTCGGTCATTTTTTGTCTGAAGTATTTTGTATTGTGTTCCAGCTTGTCTCTTAATTCGGTGGTTTCGCTCAGCATGTTCAATACGGCTATGGAAGCGCCCACGATGCTGGGGGCAAGGGTATTGCTAAACAAGTAAGGACGACTTCTTTGGCGGAGCATTTCAATGATTTCTTTTTTACCGGACGTAAAACCGCCACTCGCACCACCCAACGCTTTACCCAGCGTGCCCGTAATGATATCCACCCGTCCCATTACATTTCTGTATTCGTGGGTGCCACGGCCCGTTTTTCCTAAAAAACCCGAAGAGTGACATTCGTCAATCATCACGATGGCATCGTATCGGTCTGCCAGATCACAAATAACATCCAATTGAGCAATGGTTCCATCCATACTGAACGATCCATCTGTAACAATGATGCGGCTTCTGCAGGTACTCGATTCTTGTAATTTTTTTTCCAAATCCGCCATGTTGTTGTGTTCGTAGCGAAACCGTTGTGCTTTGCACAATCGAATGCCATCAATAATAGAAGCATGATTGAGCGCATCGCTGATAATCGCATCTTCCTCATTAAACAACGGCTCAAATACACCCCCATTCGCATCAAAGGCAGCAGCATACAAAATGGTGTCTTCGGTGCCTAAAAAGGCTGCTATTGATTGTTCCAATTCCTTATGAATATCCTGTGTCCCACAAATGAAACGTACGCTGCTCATACCATATCCTCTATGGTCGATGTATTTTTTTGCCGCTTCCAGTACTTTGGGATGAGACGATAAGCCCAAATAATTATTGGCACAAAAATTCAACACGGTCTTACCATTGACAATGATTTCGGCGCCTTGCTCACTGGTAATGACGCGTTCGTTTTTAAACAATCCTGCGGCATTGATTTCATCCAGCTCTGCTCCTATGCGGGCGGTAAATTTTGTATTCATGTGATTGTTGTCTAAGGGATTAAAGGTATTATTTTAGTCCTTTATTTTTTTATTTTTATTGAGTATTTCTATAAAAAATCATCTGTCGGATAAGGTTGACTATAAAAACTCGTTAAAATTGTTTTTTGTGTTTTTTTATATTGTCTCTTTGTCTACATTCGATTCAACAGTTTTTGAAATTATATCCCATCAAAGTATTCAAATGATCGCTTCCATGAAACCCTTTATTTGTTTTATTCTTTTAGGTTGTCTTTTCATATTGGTATCTAGCTTTTGGACAACTTCGGGTCATAAAAAAACAACCCGTCAACAGGGATACTACATCATTATTGATAAAAGCGATTATGAATTAAAAGTCTACGATTTTGATGGATGGTACGCCACTTATCCGATTGTTTTCGGAAGCAAAGATTTGAGCGACAAAATGAGAGAGGGGGACAAAAAAACGCCCGAAGGCACGTTTAAAGTCATCCTTAAAAAGATTCATTCAAAATGGGGTCCTGAGCTTTTGCTGGATTATCCAAACGAAGAAAGCGTTCAAAAATTCAATGATCGCAAAGCTGCTGGTATGATTCCCCGAAATGCCAAAATCGGGAATGGTATTGCTATCCATGCCACCCGGCCGGAGGAAGAATGGACAGTAGACAATTATTACAATTGGACAGATGGCTGCATTTCGGTAAAATATTCAGAGATGATCGATCTGTACAGTTATATTCCTTTGCAAACCAAGGTTACGATTCAGCCATAAACAATAAACTGCTATCACCATAGCTCAGAAATCGGAAATCATTTTCCAGTGCGTATTCATATATTTTTCTCCAATCTTTTCGCACTGCCGCAGCTACCAGTAACAATAAGGTAGAATGAGGCTGGTGAAAATTTGTGATCATGACCTGCACCAACTTGAATGCATAGCCAGGTGCAATCAGCAATTGGGTTTTCGTGAACAAAGCGTTTTTCTTTTTCATCTCGAGCCATTTCAATAAGGATTGAAGTGCTTCCTTCGTTGACAAATTTGGTTCTTGCAGCAATTGGCTGTAGGCATCCCATTGTTGAATAGAAAGGTTTATTGCATGGGGTGAAACAAATGCCTTTACACCCAGCCAGTATAAAGATTCCAAGGTTCGAACCGAAGTTGTCCCCGTTGCTACAATAGGTCCGTTGTGCTGAATCAGTTGTTCTATGAAGCTCTTTTCTACTTCAATCCATTCTGCATGCATCTCATGCTGTTCCATGGTAGGGGTAGTAACGGGCTTAAAAGTACCAGCTCCTACGTGCAGGGTGATATTCGCTGTATGAATGTTTTTACTTGCCAAACGATCTAATACAGACTGGGTAAAGTGAAGTCCGGCAGTTGGCGCCGCTACCGACCCGCTATGTGCCGCATAAATGGTTTGATACCGCTCGGTATCTGCTGAAGCTGTTGTTCTTTTGATGTAAGGTGGCAAAGGAATATCGCCTGCATATTCTATGATCTCTGCAAAAGAGTATTGGCTTGGTTTCCATTCAAAAGAAACAAGATAAGCATTGGATTGCTTTTCAATCATTCGAGCATACAGTTGAATAACATCGTTTCGAATCATTATTTGCTTGACCAACACATCACTTTTCCATTTGGCTGCCCCTCCAATGAAACATTTCCAGGTGGAACGGCCGCTTTGTTGCATAACAGTGCTGTATTCTGTTATCTCGCCAGCGGGTTCCAAACAAAAAATTTCAATGGTACTGCCAGTGGTTTTTTTAAAATGCAATCTTGCATTGATGACTTTGGTGTTATTGCAAACCAGCAAACTATTTTCCGGCAAATAGGCAGGCAGATTGACAAATCGACTTTCTTGAATATCCCCATCTTTGTATACCAGTAATTTGGACTGGTCTCTTTCTGCCAAGGGATGCAGTGCAATGCGTTCGTCAGGGAGCGAATAAGTGTAGTCCTGAATAGAAATATCGCCTGGAAATGTTTTCATGCAGGCTCAAAATTACCAACCTTCCTATAATTTGTTTGATTTAATTTCTTCTACCACCAACGGGTCCAACAGGGTAGTGGTATCACCCAAGTTGTCTACTGCGCCTTCTGCAATTTTCCTTAAAATTCTTCTCATGATTTTACCGCTTCGAGTTTTGGGTAATCCACTCACAAACTGAATTTTATCTGGCTTGGCAATGGCGCCAATAATATTGGCAACAGTTTCACAAATATCTTTTCTGGTTTGTTCTTCGTTTACATGAATGCCATTAAAAATAACATAGGCATACATGCCCTGGCCTTTGATGTCATGTGGATAGCCCACCACCGCACTTTCTACCACACCTGTGTGTCGATTGATGGCATTCTCCACTTCGGCGGTTCCAATTCGATGTCCACTCACATTCAATACATCATCTACCCTTCCGGTGATGCGGTAGTCGCCGTCTTTGTCTCGAAGGCAGCCGTCTCCGGTAAAATAAAGGTTTTCGTATGTAGAAAAGTAAGTAGTTCGACAACGTTCATGGTCCCCAAATGTGGTTCGAAGCATTCCAGGCCAGGGGAATCGAATGCATAAATTACCAGACACTTCATTTCCTTCAACCAAGGACCCTTTTTCATCTACCAAAATTGGCTGTATGCCTGGTAGCGGTAAGGTGGCAAAAGACGGCTTCGAGGGAGTGATGCCGGCCAAATTAGAAATCATGACACCGCCTGTTTCTGTTTGCCACCAAGTATCTACAATCGGACAATTCTTTCTTCCAATATTTTCATCATACCAATGCCAGGCTTCTTCATTGATGGGCTCGCCAACAGTGCCCAAAGTTTTTAACGAGTCCAATTTTTTTCCTTGCAAGGGCTCCGTGCCAAAACTCATCAAACTTCTGATTGCAGTGGGCGCGGTGTATAAAATATCTACCTGGTGCTTGTCTGCAATTTCCCAGAACCTTCCTGCATCGGGCCAAGTAGGAATGCCTTCGAACATCAAGGTAGTGGCTCCTGCGCTTAAAGGGCCATATACAATGTAACTGTGTCCTGTGATCCAGCCGATATCCGCTGTGCAAAAATGCACTTGACCTGGCTTGTATTGAAATACATTTACAAAAGTATAATTCGCCCATACCATATATCCTGCACAAGTATGCACGACTCCTTTGGGTTTACCAGTACTTCCGGAAGTGTATAAAATGAAGAGCATATCTTCTGCATCCATGATGGCGGCCTTGAATGGCAGATTCCCTTGAGCACTGATTTTTTTCATTTCATCTTCCCACCAGCAATCCCGGTCTTTCATCATGCTTACAGGAGTATTGGTGCGGGTAAGTACAATTACTTTTTGAACAGAAGGACAGGTCAGCAATGCTTCATCAATGACTGATTTGAGTGGAATGGTTTTATTGCCCCGATAGGCCCCGTCAGCAGTCACCACCAAATTGCATTGAGCGTCTTGAATTCTGTCTGCAATGCTTTGTGCCGAAAAACCGCCAAACACCACAGAATGGATGGCGCCAATGCGCGCGCAAGCCAGCACAGCAATCGCTAATTCCGGTACCATCGGCATATAAATACAAATCCGATCGCCTCGTTTTGCGCCATTCTGGGTGAGTACATGTGCAAAGCGACAAACCTCCTCAAATAATTCCTGATAGGTCAATGTCCGACTAGGCGTATGCGGATCATTCGACTCCCAAATAATAGCAGGCGTATGGGGCTGTTTTTCTACCCATCGGTCCAGACAATTTTCGGTGATATTGAGCTTGCCTCCTTTGAACCATTCTATTTTTGGATCGTAAAAATTCCAATTCAATACTTCGTCCCATTGCTGATGCCAAGTAAAATGGCTCGCGATATCAGCCCAAAAGGATTCAGGTGTCTCTACGCTTTTCTGATAGGCGGCATGGTAATCTTCAATAGAATGAATTTGGTATGGATACGACATGTTTGAAGCATTAATGTTCTTCTAATGTAATAATAATTTACCAATGTGTAGGCTAGTACATCTCCTTAATGTGCCATTCCCTGATAGACGGCTTCCAATAAGGCCGACCGAATATTTAATTTTTTAAACTGGTCGTTTTCGGTGGGATGAATTCTGTTGCTCAGAAATACAAAAACCAATTGATGGGCAGGATCCGCCCAAGCACAGGTGCCGGTAAAGCCCAAATGACCAAATGTTTCCGGAGAAGCAGCCGCAGCCGGATAAGGTTCTTTTCTGGTTGCATTGTCTTTTTCTGGTTTGTCAAATCCCAATCCACGTCTGCTGTGATTGTTTTGATATCTAGTAAACAATTGAATGGTTTCAGGATGCAAATAACTTTTTTGATTCAAGCTGCCACCGTTCAAGAGCATTTGCATAATGCAGCCTACATCATAGGCGTCTGCAAACAATCCTGCATGTCCTGCAACGCCTCCCATGAGGGCAGCCCCAGGATCGTGGACATCTCCTCTCAACAACTGGTTTCTAAAAGTCGTTTCTGCTGCGGTGGGTACGATTCGATTGTAGGAAAGATGATTCAATGGATGAAACCCCATTGATTCTAGTTGCATTGGTTCGTAGAAAGTTTTCTTGACATATTCATCGAGCGGAGTGCCTGTCGATTGTTCTACTACTTTTCCTAAAAAAATAAAATCATTGTCGCTGTACAGATACTTACCGGCTTCTTGCACCGGGCTTTCCAAGATTTTATTGTAAAACGAATCAATCACATCGTTTCGGACAAATAAATTGCTGGCTACCCGATGAGTATATTGTGCGGAGGGGTTTGTTAAAAACAATTCTTTTTTGGGTTGACCCTTGGCATCAAGCGTTTCTTTGTAAAATGGAATGTAAGCAGCCAAACCTCCTTCGTGTTCGAGTAATTGCTCGATGGTAATGGTTGCTTTATTGGAATGTGTTGTTTCCGGTAAATAATCCATTAATTGTTTGTGCAAATCAATTTTCCCTTCTTCATACAGCCTCATAACAGCTAGGTTAGTGGCCAGTATTTTGGTAACAGAAGCCAGGTCATATACCGCGTTTTTATCAACGGCTTCTTTTTGCTCGTAAGTATAATGTCCGTAAGCTTTTTCAAATATTACTTTTCCATTCTTGGCCACCAATACCACGCAGCCTGGCATGGCTTTACCAGTGATTCCAGCGGCAACGATAGAATCTATTTTCTTCATTCCTGCTTCGCTGATAGCAATAGAATCTTTTGGATGGGCACTGGGCAAGGATTGATAGGCATCATGAATGCCGAAGCCGAATGGATATTGTGCACACACCGTCACCGGCAAGGAGCCTTTGTAAGAAAGACTTCCTGTCAATAGCTCAATGGCAGTCTGTTGAACAATGCTATCATCTTCATAACATACAACCAGGTTTTTTGCAATACACCAGTTTTGAGCTGCATAGGGATTGCCAAAGGAAAAGGTAATAGCTCTGGCTCTTTGTTGCAACGCGTTGACAAATTGAACGGCATCGGCGCTGATGCCAAAATTATTCGCAGGTGTTCTGTTGAATTGATGAATACCAATCACGATGCGTCGATGTCCTGTAACAATCTGATCAATGAGTGCAGCGACAGAATCTTTGTTTTTTTTACTGTAATCGAAGTAAAAAACATTTGCTTGATACTTTTCTCGCATGCTTTTCGCAAAAAAATTGTCTTTGCTGATACCCACACCCACGTAGGCTACATTTTCCTGATTGTATTCGGGTGTAAAAGGAAAAAAAGCTTCATCCTGTTTTGCCAACAAGGTAACAGCGTTGGCTGCAACCAAAGCGCGCATAGCGGGCACTTCCCTGTTTAAATCCTGGGTGAGATTTTCGAGTACAATAGGTTGGTTGGCCGGAAGCACATATTTATATTTAGCCATCAAAACCCTTTTGCAACGCTCTTCAATGTCTGCCCACTTCAATCTGTTTTCTTGAATCGCTGTTTTTATTTTTTCAATCGCCAAGGGTATGCTATCGGGCAAACAAAGCATGTCGTTGCCTGCAATCAACGCTTCCACGGAGGCTTCTCCATTAGGAAAGAATTTTTTCACGCCTTGCATTTCGAGGCCATCCGTAATGGCCAAACCTTCAAAGCCAATGTTTTTTCTAAGCAACCCTTGAATATTTTTTTCAGACAATGAAGTAGGTCGATTCATTCTGTCGTCAATGGAAGGAATGTATAAGTGTCCAATCATTATACTTCCAATGTTTTGCTGTACGGCTTTTCTGAATGGGTACAATTCTGTGGAATCCAATTGGTCCATGGTTTTATAAATGACCGGCAGGTCTAGATGAGAATCCACTGCAACGTCTCCATGACCCGGAAAATGCTTGGCGCAGGCCATGATGCCATTGTCTTGCATGCCTTTCATATACTCATTGCCGTATAATGCTACTTTGTATTTATCCTGTCCAAAACTTCGGTCATTGATGACTGGATTATTGGGATTGTTATTTACATCCATGACCGGGGCATAATTGGTTTGTATGCCCATGCGCTTGCACTGATTGGCTACTACCTGGCCATATTTGTAAATCAGCATAGGATCGCTGGTGGCACCCAACATCATTTGTCTGGGCAAAGGCATTACACTATCCGGCATCCGCATGCCCAATCCCCATTCACCATCAATCGAAAACAAAATGGGCGTTTTGGCCAGTTCTTTCAACGAGTTCATGTAGGTTGCCTGCAAAGTGGGCCCTCCTTGAAAAAGACACACACTGCCGATGTTGTATTTTTTTACATATTCGGCAACTTGATCATATAAGAAAGTTATTTTCCTGGATTTAAGGTCCATAGAAGACAACCGGGCTACTATTAATTGCCCGATGCGCTCATCCTCACTGAGGCTATTGTACACACTGTCTGTCCATTTTTTTGCAGCTGACTGGTGCAGCTCTTGAGCACTTGCCTGTATCGATACAATCAATAAAAAAACGGATAAAATCAACCGCATAAAAGCATTCAGTTAATAGTGATGAGGATTAGTTATTTTTGCCCTACAAATTACAAGATTTTGGCAGATATCATACATTTATTACCCGACAACATCGCCAATCAAATTGCAGCTGGTGAAGTGATTCAGCGCCCCAGCAGCGCCGTTAAAGAATTGCTCGAAAACGCTGTAGATGCAGGGGCGGACGAAATCAAGCTCATCATCAGTGATGCAGGAAAGTCGTTGGTACAGGTAATAGACAATGGTAAAGGCATGAGTCCTATTGATGCCAAAATGGCTTTCGAAAGGCATGCAACATCTAAGATCCGAAACATTGACGATTTGTTTACCATCAAAACCATGGGTTTTAGAGGAGAGGCGCTGGCCAGTATTGCAGCCGTTGCACAAGTGGAGCTGAAAACAAAAAGACCGGAAGATGTTTCAGGTACATTTATAGAAGTAGAAAATAGCCAGGTGGTGGCCGAGGAGCCCATTGGCATGAACAGCGGAACCAGCATTGCCATGAAAAACTTGTTTTTCAATGTGCCTGCCCGGCGCAATTTTTTGAAAAGCAATACCACAGAGTTGAAGAATATTGTGGAAGAATTTATCAGAGTGAGTATGGCATTCCCGGATAAATTTTTCTCTCTTCAGTCGAATGGTCAGGAAGTATTTCATTTAGAAAAGGGAACCTTAAAGCAACGCATAGTTCAAATATTAGGCAATACTTATAACGCCAAGTTGGTCAGTGTTCTAGAGCATACCGATTATTTGAACATCATGGGCTTTGTAGGAAAGCCTGAGACAGCTAAAAAAACAAGAGGCGATCAGTATATTTTTGTCAACAATCGTTTCATCAAAAGTTCCTACCTCAATCATGCCATCATGAATGCTTTTTCGGAATTGATTCCGAAAGACAGCTTCCCGATGTATGCTTTATTCATCGATTTGAATCCGGCTCAGGTAGACATCAATGTACATCCTACCAAGCAAGAGATCAAATTTGAAGACGAAAAAATCGTTTATGCTTTTGTGCAGTCTGCTGTTAAGCATGCTTTGGCACAATTTAGCATTACGCCTACGCTAGATTTTGATTTGGATCCTACAATTCAACATTTAGACTCTGTCAGTAAACCTACCAGTGCGGAACGCAATGCATCTGTGGCTTCGTCCAGTTTATACCAAACCTTTTCTCAAAAAAACCAAGCCCATTTTATTGAGCGAAAAAGTGATTTAAAACATTGGAAAGATTTCTATGAATCTGATACGAGTGCACCCAAGTCGGTAGAAGAAAGTATTTCTGTCATGCACAAGGAGTATACCGCAACATTTGATCTATTTCAATTGAACCATCAGTACATTGTTGTACCCAACGAAACAGGTTTCATGCTGGTGCATCAGCAACATGCCCATGAGCGCGTTTTATATGATCAATATGCCCTTGCAGTAGAGGGTAAACCTATTGCCACCCAACAAAGTCTTTTCCCTGCCACCATCGAACTCACGCCTGCGGATGCTATTTTATTAACCGAATTACTGGATGATTTACAGGAACTGGGTTATCAAATTGAATCTTTTGGCAAACACACTTTTATCATTCAGGGTACTCCTGCAGATGTAAGCCAGGGAAATGAAAAAGTAACCATCGAAAAAATATTGGATCAATACAAGCATTTCAATATGGATCTTGCCTGTAGCAAAAGAGAAAAGCTCCTTCGCTCCTTAGCCATGCAAAATGCAGTGAAAGTAGGAGTGAAACTGGGTCAGAAAGAAATGCAAACATTGGTTGCCGAGTTATTGGCTTGTTCTATGCCTAGTGCTACACCAGGCGGAAAACCCACCTTCATGCATTTCAAAAAAGATGAATTGGAAAAAATGTTTGGAAAATAGCATTGCTACTATTCATTTGATTCTAATAACGCTCCCTAACTGACATTAAAAAATTTTCAATTGCTTTTCGAACAGGAGTTGCATTTGATAAATAATTGTTTACCATAATGGAGAACACGAATAGCTTTCCTTTTTTCGTGTATAGATAGCCACTCAAGGAACTATTATTGCTCAGTGTGCCTGTTTTTGCAAAGATGTATCCCTTCGTTTCGGTATAGTATTGTTTCAAGCTGCCTTCGCCGCCGGTGGGCAAAATGGCTTTCATTCGTTGAATACCAAATTCGGTGTTTAATTTGTTGAGTATATACACAAACGATTGAGGCGTAAACAAATTGTATCTACTTAATCCGCTGCCATCCACCCATTTGATGGGCTGAGGCAGATCCTTCAAATGGTATTGTACTAACGTATCAATCAAAGCAGTTTCATCCATGTAGCCCAGCTGCTTGTTGCTGGCCATCAAAAGTGTTTGTTCAGCAAAGAAATTGTCGCTTCGATGCATCATGATTGAAAACACCGAATCGCTTGGCTGCGAATGAATGATGTTCATATTGGCAGCAGGCAAATTTCTATTTTGCTCCATGGGTAGAATGGATGGAAACTCCTGATGCAGTATTTCCATAGCCGTTTGTGAGCCAAGGGTAACAAAAGGAACTTCCTTCACGAGGCTGTCTGTTTTTTTCTGCAAATACACAGAAAATACGTTTTCATTTTTATTTCTTTCTATTCGATTGCTTTCGCCTGGGTTGTTTGCTGCTATTTGATATGCTCCATTGGGAACACGCGGCGTGGCTTGGATGGATTGACCATTTGCTTCAATCTTGGTTACATTTCCATAGATGGGCAGCGCGTTTCTTTCAGACACAAATGCTTCATTGTAATCGTCCCAGCTCCAGCCCTTTCCATAATAGTTGGTTTGAAAGCGAGGCTTTATCCAAACCACTGGCAACGTATTTTTTTTAAAAAAATCAATCACCGGTTGATAAGAAAAAAGAGAATGGTGTAAAGTAGGGTCACCCGTTGCCATAGCAAACACAGTGTCTTTCAAAATCTTGTACTGCAATCCTTCCAAACTGTCTCCTAATATTGACATCCCTGCATAAAGGGTAAACAGTTTTGTATTGCTGGCTGGTATGAAATAATGATCGGCTTGGTGGTTATAGAGATACTTGTTATTATCCGCGTCGTATATACAAATGCCCAGGTGGCCGTTTTGGATGGCTGCATCAGAAAACAAGTACTCATTCGCTTGGCGATGGATTTGCTGTGAAACCGTACAGGAGGTTAATATTCCTATACACATCGAAAAAGCGAAAGCTGTATTTAATGAAAGTCTTACCATCGTTTATATATTATTGCCAAAAAATAGGATTAATTTCTTTCTTGGGTTCGCAGCCACCTCTCTGGAATTTCATTTCTGCTTGCCTTGATGTAATCGTTTTGACTGCAGGCGATGAATTTTTTATCCGGCATTTGCATCCACCACCGATTGCTCCTTTTGCTTTGCAAAAAAACGGTATCGACTTCTGCAAAGCAAGTATGAAATTGATTGAAGGCTCCTGTATCTTCTAATTTGCTTTCTAGTTTATTTTTATGTCGCCCATCAATAAAATACCAAATCATTTGGGCAATTTGTTTGGCTGTTAAATCTTGCAAATCCAAACCAGGGTTGTAGCCATAGATTCCAAAACTGCTGAGTTTGTTGCTCATGCCCGCAAATCGAGCTATCATGCATGCTTCTTCTCCATTGAATCCATTGGGGCCAAGCGTACTGGCAGGAGAGTCACTGTTCTTAATCGCATTGATATCAAAACTAACCAGCTGCGAGTTTCGAATGGCTGGTTCTATTTCTTCAATGTTTTCTTTGGCCATACCCACTCTCCAGCAGTCAAATCGCAATTTGTCCATCGTTTCCAGTAGTCGTGGATGTACAAAATAACTTTGGAATCCTACGTGATTGTAATGCTTCACCATATTAGGTTCGCTGGTCAGCATTTCTAATAAGAAATTTTCGCTTCGAATGGGGCTGTCATTTCTTAAATCAATCATTGCATCGATGCAAGTCGCTTCAATTACTTGGGGCATACTGACATAAGAATGGTATTGCGCCAAAGTAATGTCGTGCGAACCTCCTAGAATGAGAGCTGTTTTCCCCTTTCGGATGATTTCACTCACCACTGTTTTCAGGGCTGCATAACTATCGCCTAGAGTGGCACCAGGGCGTATGTTGCCGATATCGGCAATTGCAATATCCGTGTGCCAGTATAGCAATTTGTATAGTTGTTTTCGGATGGCATCAGGCGCATCGTCAGGATCAGCAGCATAACCGGCACCTCTTGTTTCGCCAATACCCACGATTACAAAATCTGCAGGGGAAATAGCTGGAATTTGGGTTTCGAAGTAAGCAATGGTTTTTCCCAATTGACCATCTGTAAAACCATTGTCATCGTGTAAAGCCTGTACATTAATCGGAGACAAAAAATCTTGTAGGTCTTGCATGTGCGATGTTTGCACAAACCTAGTTCTTTCATAGGAAATCATAAACAAGATGACTGATTTTTCTTTTATTTCTCTTATTTGTATTCTGTAACTTAGCTCTTTACAAAGACCCTATAGGAAGGGTTGTTACAATGGTTTAATCAATGACAGCAAAACAAGAAATACTTCAGGAGGTAGTGATCAAATTTGCCGGTGACAGCGGAGACGGCATGCAGCTTACAGGAAGTCAGTTTACCAATAATACCGCATTGCTAGGAATCGATTTGGCAACCTTTCCCGATTTTCCAGCTGAAATTCGTGCGCCAATAGGAACCCTTCCCGGCGTGAGCGGTTATCAACTCCGATTCAGCAGCGATTTAATCTATACACCCGGAGACGAATGTGATGTGCTGGTGGCTATGAATGCTGCTGCCCTCAAAGTGAATCTCAATGCCTTGAAAAAGGGAGGTATCATCATTGTGAATGTGGATGGATTTGATGCTAAGAATTTACGGCTGGCCAACTATACGGATGGAGTCAACCCTCTGGAAGACCATAGTTTGGACAACTATGAGGTCATTAAGATGGATGTCACTAAAATGACGCGCGAGGCTTTGAAGGACTTTACCATGGGGACCAAAGAAAAGGACCGAGCTAAAAATATGTTTGTGCTGGGCTTTTTATACTGGATGTACAATCGGGACATGGACAATACCATTCAATTTTTTAAAGAGAAATTTTCTAAAAAGCCCGAAATCTTGGAAAGCAATATCAAAGCTTTGCAAGCCGGATATCATTATGCAGATACAACAGAAACTTTTTCTTCTCGATTTACTGTTTCCAAAGCAACCATGCAGCCCGGAACGTATCGATCCATTATGGGCAACCAGGCATTGGCCTATGGATTAATAGCGGCTGCAGACAAAAGTGGCTTGCCTTTGTTTTTGGGCAGCTATCCCATTACCCCTGCTTCTGATATTTTACATGAATTGAGCCGTCATAAAAACTTTGGTATTAAAACGTTTCAAGCAGAAGACGAAATTGCTGCCGTTACTGCAGCAATTGGTGCGAGTTATGGCGGATCGATTGGAGTCACGACTACCTCTGGTCCAGGCATGGCATTAAAGACAGAAGCCATGGGGCTTGCCGTCATGTTGGAAATTCCATTGGTTATCTGTGATATTCAACGGGGCGGACCCAGCACGGGCCTTCCCACCAAAACCGAACAAAGTGATTTGTTGCAAGCCTACTACGGTAGAAATGGGGAATGCCCCATGCCCGTCATCTCCGCCTCCACACCCAGTGACTGTTTTGAAGTAGCTTTTGAAGCGGTTCGAATAGCCATTCAGCACATGACACCCGTGATATTGCTCAGTGATGGATACATAGCCAATGGTGCAGAACCTTGGAAGTTTCCTCAATCCAACGAACTTCCTTCCATTGATATTCACTTTAAAACTGCACTAGAATCAACAGAAGAGACCTTTCAGCCTTATTTACGCAATGAGAAAGGCGTGAGGCCATGGGTGGTTCCGGGTACGCCCGGTCTGGAGCACAGAATAGGAGGGTTGGAAAAACAAGACATCACCGGCAATATTAGCTATGATCCTGACAACCATCAAAAGATGGTACAGATCCGTCAACAAAAGGTGGACAACATCGCTGCATTTGTACCCAAGCAAACATTAGATAGCGGACCAGACAGCGGCAAAGTGTTGGTATTGGGCTGGGGCAGTACATACGGAGCGATCAAAACTGCTTGTAAAGAATTGCAGCAAGCAGGCCATTCTGTTTCGCATGCCCATTTGCGTTATATCCGTCCATTTCCCAGCAATCTGAAAGAAATCATCAGTCGTTTTGAAAAAGTATTGATACCTGAAATTAACAACGGACAATTGATTAAAATAATTCGAGATCAATTTTTGGTTGATGCAAAAGGCTATCATAAAATAAAGGGTGTTCCCATCACCAAGGGAGAACTGATTGAAGCCATCCAAGAAATGCTATAAATAAAAAGATCATTTATTAAAAAAGCCGCTATGTCATAGCGGCTTTTTTAATCAGGTTACCCATATTTTTTTAACGAACTCTTTCTCTGCCGAAAGTAATTCCTGCTTTGATATTGAAAGAGAAGTATCCGTCATTATTTGTTGAATTTCCACGTTTTCCACCTGGTCCGGCTTTGTAGTCCAGTTGTCTGTCGTACAAGGCAACAGCATTATACAGCAAATCTCCAGTGAGCCCGTTGGTAGCAAATGTATTGGGATCAATGTATTTGGTGCTACAATCATCTAAATAGTCCGTATTCAATATTCTATACACAAACTCTGCCCTGAGATTAACTGAAGGAGATAGTTCGTATTTGAAACCAACCCCTACCGGAATATTAATTTGCTTGAGTTTGTATTCTTTTCTGTCGGGGTATTCAACAAAACCTTGTCCTTCGGTGTGCAAGGGTTGCAATTCAATCAGTTGATCTCCCAATCTGCCTTTTGGGTTATAAGAAAAATACCCAATTCCACCCATGATGTAAGGAGAGATGCGGGGAGGGTAAGTTTCGCTTTCTGCCCAATTCTTTAAAATAAAAAAGGGATGAATTTCTGTAACAAAAGAAAATTCGGTTATCGGCGTTTCGAAATTCAAATTACGATTGTAGCGTGCGTGCGCAATATCTGAAACAGGTACATTTTTCAGTACGGCATCATCAGCGGCCACTTTTCCAAAAGTGGCTTCCAATCGGGCAGCAATCGCATTTTTATACAAGCAACTGAAAAAGATGCTTCCGTTCATTTGGCTTTGACCCATGTTCAGATCCTTCACAAAACGCTGACCCAATCCTTTTTTACCGCCCAAATCGGTTAGGCAGTTCATTATGCCCACTGAACCGCCCACTTCAAACATAACGGGACTGTCATAGAAGTTGTCATTGTAAAAGTAGTACTGTGCTGAGGTTTTGTTTGCAATGCCCAAACTGAGCAATAACCAACCAAATACAATTGCCGTTTTTTTCATGATGCTTAAAACTATTAAATTTCTTTCAGTTTTTTGAACGATAGGCTACAAAATACGCCATTTTTTTTGAAAAATTAATCTATTGGGTCTTTTGAAAGTGCTTACAAGCCAACTGTAGCCCACATTGGTCGCACTTAGGCTGCCTAGCTAAACATATATATCTCCCGTGTAAAATCAGCCAATGGTGCGCTTGGTGAACCCATTCGCTGGGTATGTGGCTAATCAATTGTTTTTCAGCAGCTAAGGGAGTTTTAGCACCGGTGGTAAGGCCTATCCGGGCACTCACCCTAAAAACGTGGGTGTCTACGGCCATGTTGGGTTGATGGTCAATGACCGAAGTGATTACATTGGCAGTTTTTCGTCCAACTCCGGGTAACTCCACCAAGGCATCTACCTGCATGGGAACCTGTCCTTCATGTTTTTCTAACAACAGTTTGGCCATGCCAATCAGGTGCTTTGCTTTGTTGTTCGGGTAGGATATGCTTTTGATGAGTTGAAACATATCTTCCAAACGGGCCTGGCTCATGGCCACCGCATCAGGGTATTTTTTAAAAACAGCCGGGGTTACCATATTCACCCGTTTGTCGGTGCATTGTGCCGACAGGATGACGGCCACCAATAGTTGAAAAGGATTGTCATAGAACAATTCTGTTTCTGCAACAGGAACGTGTTCTTGAAACCACTGTAGTACAAATTGATATCGCTGTTTTTTATTCATAAAAAAACCCGTCTCATCGAAACGGGCAAAGGCTTCTTCAAATCAGTGTTTTAAGAAGACTGACCGTATTGTAAAATTTTTTCAATGCTTTCTTTTCTGGGCGAATAGGAAACGTTTGACAGCTCTTGCAAGGTATCTGTAAAGGATTGATAAGTATCCTGCAAATGTGCATCTGTTTGCAAGGCCCGCTGTATGGCTTGGCTTCGGCTCGCAGGCACTTCGTTGTATAAATGCGAAACCAATTCTTCTATTGAAATATCAGCCATATGACTTGTCGATTGAATGGGTGAAAAAAGCGATTGTGGCTATAAAACGAGAAAGGAGTCGCTTTATTGCCTTTCGCTGGTTATTTGGATTGATTTTCAGGATTTTTTACCAAAAAAACATCCTCGTTGTCCTTTTTCATCAGGTATTTTTCTCGGGCGTACCGCTCAATGGTTTGAGCGCTTGTTTTGAGAAAAGACAATTCTTTTTTTGTTTCTGTGATCTGCTGATTGAGGGATTTTTCACTTTTCTGCAGATCTTTTAATTTCTGGTTTCTGTTGTAGATCAAACCCCAGTCTTTGGGATCAAAAAACGACATCCATACTAAAAAAACAGCCAAGGAAATAAAGTACTTGTTTTTAAGGATGGGGTAAATTCTTTCTATCGCGGGCATGTCAATACAGTTAATGTTGCTCCAATATAGGATTGTTTTTGAAATTCACCAACCCCCATTCAGGCAGTTTATTTACCAAATTTTATCTTACCCGTTGGGTAAATCGCCCTGTCGCCTAGCATTTCCTCAATACGAATCAGCTGGTTGTATTTGGCCATCCGGTCGCTTCTGGAAGCAGAGCCGGTTTTGATCTGACCACAATTCAATGCCACTGCTAAATCGGCAATGGTACTGTCTTCTGTTTCGCCGCTGCGGTGGCTCATGATGGTATTGTATCCGTTGTGCTGGGCCATGGTCACAGCATTGATGGTTTCAGTCAAGGTGCCAATCTGGTTCACTTTCACCAACAAGCCATTTGCAATATTCTGTGTGATGCCCTTCTCAAGTCTTTTTACGTTTGTTACAAACAAATCATCTCCCACCAATTGGCATTTGCTGCCAATGGTTTCTGTTAGCATTTTCCATCCTTTCCAATCGTCTTCGGCCATTCCGTCTTCTACAGAAATGATGGGGTATTGTCTTACCCAACTTTCCCAAAACTTCACCAATTGTTCACTGGTTAATTTTTTGCCATTGCTTTTATGGAAAATATATTTTTTCTCTTTGGCATTCCACAATTCGCTATTGGCGGCATCCATTGCAATAGATACTTGACTTCCTGTTTTGTAGCCAGCCGCTTGAATAGCGGTCAACACGGTTTCAATAGCCTCTTCATTGCTCTGTATATTAGGCGCAAAACCACCTTCATCTCCTACGTTGGTGCTGAACCCTTTTTTCTTTAGGACTGTTTTCAACGCATGAAAAATATCTACACCCCATTGCAGGCCTTCGCTGAAACTTTTCGCGCCCACCGGCATCACCATGAATTCTTGAAAATCAATTTTGTTATCAGCATGCGCGCCACCATTCAAGATGTTCATCATGGGAATAGGCAAAATGCTTGCATTGGTTCCGCCGATATATCTGTACAAGGGCAAGTTCGCTTCCAATGCAGCAGCTTTGGCCACTGCCAAACTCACTGCCAACATAGCATTGGCGCCTAATTTACCTTTGTTTTCAGTTCCATCCAATTGAATCATCATGGCATCGATGCCGGTTTGATCCGCCACATCCCATCCCAATAAATGATCTGCTAAAACCGTGTTCACGTTTTTCACTGCTTTCAATACTCCCTTTCCGCCATATATTTTTTTATTATTATCTCTTAATTCCACTGCTTCATGGATGCCGGTACTGGCGCCGCTTGGAACAGCAGCTCTGCCCAGTCTTTCATTTTCAGTTAACACATCTACTTCTATGGTAGGATTTCCTCTGCTGTCTAGGATCTGACGGGCATGTATGGATGCGATGTAGCTCATATAAAAGGTTTAAATGTTTATTTTTTGCAAATTAACGACCTTTCTCGCTGTGTTCAAAATCAAAAATCAGTGAGTAAGTGAGGTGAAAACCTCTTCCAGGTCTTGTTTTTGGCTATGTAGAGAAACAATATTCAAGTTTGATTGCAGGCTCATTTCAAGCAATTGCTTTTTGACTTGTTCGGGTTGATTCGTTTCGATTTTGAATTGATTTGCCGACAGGTTGGTGATTGCCGTGCACCCTTTTATGGATGATAGGAGTGAGTAGGGGATTGTTTCTTCAAATTCAACCATTACAAAATGATGGGTGTCGACGCCCTTTTTCAAGTGTTGAACAGTATTGTCGGCCACAATGTTTCCCTGGTGAATGATGATCACTCGTTCACAAATCGCCTCAACCTCTTGCATGATATGAGAAGAAAACAAAATGGTTTTGTGTTGTCCCAGTTGTTTGATCACTTCTCTGATTTCAAGCATTTGATTGGGATCCAATCCGGACGTGGGTTCATCCAAGATCAACACTTCGGGATTGTGAATCAACGCTGCTGCCAATCCGACCCGTTGTTTATATCCTTTGCTCAGCTGGCCAATTTTTTTATGTGCTTCCGATTGCAATCCAACCAATGCAATCGTTTCTTGCAATCGAACTGTTTTTTGGTCTAGTTGATGGATAGATGCCACAAACTCCAAGTATTCTCTTACATACATTTCAGGATACAATGGATTGGCTTCGGGCAAATAGCCGATTTTTGCTTTGGTGTCAACACTGTTTTTGAGAACAGGTATTCCGCAAATTTCCATTTGTCCGCTGCTGGGTTCGATGCTACCGGTGAGCATTTTCATAGTGGTGGATTTACCTGCCCCATTGGGGCCCAGAAATCCTACAATTTCACCCTTATTGACTTGAAAAGAAATATTGTTGACAGCCAGTTGCTGTCCATATTGCTTTGAAAGATGTTGAACTGAAATTGACACTGAAACTTATTTTATAAACCGCTTACAATAGCTGTTATGCGTTGGGTGCTTTGGAAGATGGGCCGTTGTTTCTTCCTGGTCTGCCCCTGTTGGGTTGCGGCGACCTTTGTCCTGGCCCAGCAGAACGTGGTTGACCTTGTGATGGCCGCGGCGCATTGGATTGAGGACCTCTTCCCGATCCGCTCCGAGCATTGCTTTGCCCACCGCGTTGTTGGTTCCTTTCTTTCTCTCTTCTTTTACGGGTTGTTTTTTCGAGGCTTTTCAAACTGATCTGTCCTACAATATCCGCGTACTCTGGTTCTACTTCTTTGGGTTTGCCGGTAATGACTTCAGCTGTCTCCAATTCTTCTGGACGGATGCCTTCTCTGTTCTGAGATTTGATTTTCTTTACCGTTTCAATCGACAATGGATATTGTTTATTGCTGTCAGGCAATGTATACCACATTAAATTTCTGAATATATCTTTCTTTACTAAATAGGCGCGACCTTTTGCTACTTCAAGCGAATCTGCATCGGTAGGAAAAAATTGCAAAGCATCCATATAAGTATCCAGCTCATAATTCAAACAACATTTAAGCCTTCCACACTGTCCGCTCAATTTGGTTTGGTTGATGCTGAGGTTTTGATAGCGGGCTGCATTGGTGTTCACGCTTTTGAAATCAGTCAGCCAGGTGCTGCAACACAGTTCACGTCCACAGCTCCCAATACCACCTACTTTACCGGCCTCTTGACGAGCACCGATTTGTCTCATCTCTACTTTTACTTTGAACTCGCCGGCGTATAATTTAATCAGCTCTCTGAAATCGACCCTGTCATCAGCAATGTAGAAGAAAGTGGCTTTGCGTCCGTCGGCTTGTATTTCTACTTCGGCCATTTTTAATTCCAACTTCAATTGTCTGGCAATGGCGCGGCTCCGAATCAACACCTGCGCTTCGCGCGCTTTGGTTTCTTTCAATTTGTCCAGGTCTTGCTCTGTGGCCCTGCGCAGTATTTTTTTGAGGTCGTTGTTTTTTTCGTCGATGTTGTTTTTTTTCAACTGCAACCTTACCAACTCTCCAGTCAAGTTCACCATGCCCACGTCAAAGCCGCTGGCGCCTTCTACGGCCACCCATTCGCCTTTTTCAAAATAATGTACAGTAGTATTTCTGAAATATTCTTTACGGCTTCCGTTGTTAAAAGAAATTTCAACGATTTTGCAATTACTCTCTGGATCACTGAACGGCAAGTTGGCCAACCAGTCATATACGTTCATCCGATTGCAACTCCCGCTGGCACAGCTTCCATGACTTTTACAACCGCCTGGAGCGCCTGTTCCGCAACTTCCACAACTCATATCTATCTGGTTTTAAGATATTTAACAATTGAAATCCGTCCGATTCACTCAATCCCCCCATTTCTCCCATTCTATTCTTTTCAATCCAAGTGCTTTCGACGGATAGCTTACGACATCAAAATTACTGATTTGTTGCTAATTATGTGGTATATCTTAATGGTAAGGGCGTGAAACAGGAGTTTTGCATTGGCATTGCGCTCAACATAATAGCTGGACAAATCTAATTCTTTGCATATGGCCTCTAGTTGGTTGATATCACAAAGTCTGTTCAACCGATTGGCCAAATC
>CANGBQ010000002.1 GCA_947451985.1 Chitinophagaceae bacterium
GATACTTATATACAAGATGTTGCTGAAAATGCGTTGATGAAAATGTTGGTGGACAACCATTCTATTCATGGCACTGTGATTGTAATGGAAACGGCGACAGGGAAGATAAAAGCCATTGCCAATTTGGGTATACAGCCCGACGGTACGTATACTGAAGACTTAAACTATGGAATTGGTAAAGCAACAGAGCCAGGTTCTATTTTCAAATTGGTGACCCTATTGAGCCTTTTAGAAGATAAATATGTAACCATTGACACCAAAGTGGATTGCGAAGGTGGCGTAAAATCTTTTTATGGTCTAAAAATCAAAGATTCTCACTTAGGTGCCAGGGAAATTACGGTAAAAGATGCTTTTGCACGAAGCAGCAATGTTGCCTTTGCAAAACTTGCCAATCAGTATTATCAAAATCAACCATTCAAATGGACCAACCATTTGGAAAGCTTCCGTCTCAATAAAATGACAGGTGTTGACATTGTAGCCGCTTCTGCCAAGCCTACCATTAAAACACCGAACAATCGTAGCTGGAGCAAGACGACCATTCCATTTATGGCACATGGGTACGAAGAACTGGTAACGCCTTTGCACATGCTTATGCTCTACAATGCGGTAGCCAATAATGGAAAAATGATGCGCCCTTACTTGGTAAGTTCTATTCGTGATTATGGGGTAGAAGTTCAAAACATTGCCCCACAAGTGTTGGTAGAAAAAATCTGCAGCGACGCTACGCTGGTGCAAGCAAGAGCATGTTTGAGAGCCGTAGTAGATAGTGCCCATGGTACAGGTCATAAAGTATTGTTTGACAGTGCCTATTCTATTTCGGGCAAAACAGGTACTGCCGTTACTGCTCTGGATAACACAGGATACAACAAAGGCAACAAAATTTACCAAGCCTCTTTCATTGGTTTTTTTCCTTCTGATAAACCCTTGTATACCATGGCTGTGGTAATTCAAAACAGCAAGGAGTCCAAAAAAATATACGGAGCTGATGTGTCTGGTACGGTATTTAAGGAAATCAGTGATCAAATCTATACGCACTTTATACATAGGCCTTCATTCAAAGTGCAGCCTTCTGTGGATACTACTCAGTATACTTATGTAGGCATCAAAAATGATTTACATGCTATTTTAAAATACATGGACATCCGTTACAACGATTCCATTCCTACCGGGTATTTAAGGTCTATCAATGTGAAAGGAGGCAAAGCAGAGATCAGTGGATTTTCTACCGAAACGACTCAGTCTCTTGTTGCACCTGATGTGAAAGGAATGGGTTTGAAGGATGCTATCTTTTTATTGGAAAACAAAGGATTGAAACCTGTGGTATCTGGTAAAGGAAAAGTGATCAGTCAGAGTATTGCAGCGGGTGCTGCTTATGTGAAAGGACAAAAAATATTATTAATGCTCAACTAGAGCGGAAGCATATGCTAAAGGAGATATTATATACTGTCAATATCCAATCGGTCTTCGGAAGAACGGATATTGATGTCAAGGATCTGCAATCAGATTCCAGAAAAGTATCTCCGGGAACTTGCTTTATTGCCATTACGGGAACCACTACCGACGGGCATCAATTCATTGAAACTGCGATTCAAAAAGGTGCTGTTGCAATTGTCTGCCATCAATTGCCTGAAAATTTACAAGCGCATGTAACCTACGTGGCAGTTGAAAACACGGCTGTGGCAGCTGGAATCATGAGTCATAATTTTTATGGTGCTCCTTCGGCTCATATGAAGGTAGTGGGTGTAACAGGTACCAATGGCAAAACCACTGTAGCCACCCTATTATGGAAATACTTCACCGCCAAAGGCATTTTGTGCGGATTGATCAGCACAGTAGAAAATAAAATTGGCGACACCACCCTTACGGCTACGCATACAACTCCAGATACTATCCAGCTCAATCAATTGATGGCTCAAATGAAGGATGCGGGCTGTCAGTTTGTTTTTATGGAATGCAGCAGCCATGCCATTCATCAACACAGGATCAGCGGCATCCATTTTACGGGGGCGTTGTTCACCAATATCTCACACGATCACCTTGATTATCATCAAACATTTGAAGAATACATCCGTGTAAAAAAATCTTGGTTCGATTCATTGCCCAGCCAAGCATTTGCCATTAGCAATGCCGATGACAAAAGAGGCATGGTGATGTTGCAAAACACTTCGGCCAAAAAATATTTCTACAGCCTTTCTACGATGGCTGCTTTCAAAGGAAAAATCCTGGAAAACAGTTTGATTGGCTTGCACATGTCTATCAATGATACAGAAGTTCATTTTAAGCTCATTGGGGAATTCAATGCCTACAATGTATTGGCAGTTTTTGGAGCGGTTACTTGCTTGGGTGAAGACAAAAATGAAGCATTGCAAATATTGAGCACACTGACAGGTGCCGAGGGAAGATTTGATTATATGCAAAGTCCTGACCACAAAGTGGTGGGCATCGTGGATTATGCACACACGCCAGATGCTTTGTTGAATGTATTAGCGACCATTAAGAATTTAAAAAAAGGACAAGAGAAAGTCATAACAGTGGTAGGATGCGGTGGCAATCGAGACAAGACCAAGCGACCCATCATGGCCGAAGTAGCCTGTCAGTATAGTGATAAAGTGATTTTAACATCGGATAATCCCAGAAATGAAAATCCGTTGGATATCATCAAGGACATGGAGGCAGGCGTCAATGTGGTGGCTCGAAAAAAATGTATTTCCATTGCCGACAGAAGAGAAGCTATTAAAACCGCCGTCAGCTTTTCAGGTAAAGATGACATCGTGTTGGTGGCAGGGAAGGGGCATGAAAAATACCAGGAGATCGGGGGTGTCAAATATGATTTTGACGACAAAAGAGTATTAGAAGAAATGTTTTCACTATTGGAAAAATAGTAAGAACCCGCTTAAAAGATATAAATAAAAATAAAAGATGTTCTATCACTTGTTTCAGTGGTTAACCAAACACAATATTCACTTTGCCGGAAGTGGGTTGTTTCAATTCATCACCTTCAGGGTCATGTTGGCATTGATCTTGTCCTTGATTATTACAACGGTTTTTGGTAAAAAGATTATTCGTTTGCTTCAACAGAAACAATTGGGTGAAACGGTAAGGGATTTAGGACTAGCGGGTGAACAGCAAAAAAAGGGAACTCCCACCATGGGGGGTATCATCCTCATTTTGGCAATCCTTGTGCCCACTTTGTTGTTGGCCAATCTAGACAAAGTATACATCAGATTGATGTTGTTGTGTACAGTTTGGTTGGGCGCCATTGGCTTTATTGATGATTACTTGAAAATCCGAGCCAAAAGAAGAGCTAGTGAGAAGGGCGTTGAATTTAAAAAATCAAACGATGACGGACTGGCCGGGCGATTCAAAATATTTGGACAAGTGATGTTGGGGATTATTGTAGGGGCAACGCTGTATTTCAATCCAAATGTAGTGGTGAAAAGAGAAGTACTGAATACCAACAATCAAACGATCCTCAACCAAAATACCAGCCATACTCAATACGACACCATTACGGTAGATGGCAAAAAAAGAGTGTTTACGAATGCCAAGACGGTGATTACCACTATTCCGTTTGTTAAAGGTCATGAATTCAATTATGCCAAATTGTTGCCTGCTTCTTTACAAGACTACGCATATGTAGTGTATATACTCATTGTCATATTTATTGTTACTGCCGTATCCAACGGCGCCAATATTACGGATGGCTTGGATGGATTGGCTACAGGCGTGAGTGCGATTATTGGAGTGTGTTTGGGCATATTCGCCTATGTCAGCGGTAACATCAAATTTGCAGAGTACTTAAATATTATGTACATCCCCAATTTGGGTGAATTGTCCATTTTTATTGCGGCATTTGTAGGAGCCTGTATTGGTTTTTTATGGTACAACTCTTACCCAGCGCAGGTTTTTATGGGTGATACCGGTAGCCTGGCCCTGGGCGGAATCATTGCAGCCCTCGCAATTATTGTGCGGAAGGAATTGCTGATTCCTATTTTTTGCATGGTGTTTTTAGTAGAGAACCTTAGTGTGTTGATACAAGTAAGTTATTTCAAATACACCAAAAGGAAATATGGAGAAGGCAGAAGGGTCTTTTTGATGAGTCCGCTGCATCACCATTACCAGAAACGCGGTTTTCATGAAAGTAAAATTGCGGTTCGGTTTTGGATTGTAACCATTCTTTGTGTAGCCATGGCTATTGTAACCTTAAAACTGAGATAAAGTAATATATAAATTCCTTTGCCCTTAGAAAATCGAACCCGTTAAATTCTATGCTTTTGAAAAACCTATTTAAAATCCTTAATAACCCAACGGTGATTGCTTGCAACGCCCATGCCTATCAACAAATCAATTAATACCAACTATTAAAATCACAATGAAACAAAGACTTGTCATTCTTGGTGCGGGAGAAAGCGGAGTAGGGGCAGCCATACTCGGCAAGCAGCAAGGATTTGATGTCTTTGTAAGTGACGCCTCTCCAATTGCCGAAAAATACAAAGCCGAATTGCAAGAGCATTTGATTCTATTTGAAGAAGGACAACATACTGAAGGAGCTATTTTAAATGCAAATGAGGTGATCAAAAGTCCGGGTATTCCAGAAAAGGCGCCTATTGTTAAAAAAATAAGGGCCGCTAACATTGGCATCATCAGTGAGATTGAATTTGCTTACCGATACATTGGCGACAGCAAAGTCATCGCCATCACCGGCAGCAATGGCAAGACCACTACCACGGCGCTGACTTATCATATCTGTAAACATGCTGAACAAGATTGTGCCTTGGTAGGCAATATCGGATATTCTTTTGCCAGACAAGTAGCCTTGGATCCCAGGCCATTGTATATCGCAGAAATCAGTTCTTTTCAATTGGATGACATCAAGACATTTCGTCCCCAGGTAGCAGTATTGACCAATATCACAGAAGACCATTTGGATCGATACGACTACAAAATTGAAAATTATGTTGCCAGCAAATTCAGCATCACCAAAAATCAACAAAAAGACGATGTATTCATCTACAATATGGATGATGCATTAACGATGAAACATATTACCCACTATCCCATACATTCAATCAAAGCGCCCATTACTATGAGTAAAGAACTGTCACAAGGATCCTATTTGACCAATGCACAAATGCATCTCAAATGGAAAAATGAAGAAATGAAAATGAGCATCGAAGATTTTGCAATCAAAGGAAAACACAATCAATACAATAGTATGGCAGCAAGTATGGCCGCAACCGCCATTGATATCCGAAAAGAAAAAATCAGGGAGGCATTGCAAACTTTCGAAAGCTTAGAACACCGCATGGAAAAAGTGGGCACCATCAAAGGTGTTGAGTTTGTCAATGACAGCAAAGCGACCAATGTAAATAGTACCTGGTTTGCTTTGGAGAGCATGAATAAGCCTGTCATTCTTATTTTGGGAGGAGTGGATAAGGGCAATGATTATGATGTCTTGAAAGAATTGGTAACGGAAAAGGTGAAAGCCATTGTTTGTTTGGGAACAGACAATACAAAAATACATGAGGCATTTGGGGATATTATTCCACTGATGTTGAATACAGACAATGCCGAAGAGGCGGTTAAGACAGCGTATCATTTCTCTAACAAAGGAGATGTGGTTTTGTTGAGTCCTGCGTGTGCGAGTTTTGATTTGTTTAAAAATTATGAAGACAGGGGCAACCAATTTAAGCAAGCAGTAAAAAGCCTATAATCAGTTTATCGATCCATCAATGATCAATTTTAAAAACATATTGAATCAAGTGTTTGTTCCCTCCTCGGATGAGGCGTCAGCTCCATCGTCTTTCAAGGGATTGGGCGATATGAGCGGAAACTTGGTGAGCAAGACAAAAGGCGACAAAGTCATTTGGGCGATCGTAGTGATTCTTACACTGGCTAGTTTATTGTTGGTGTATAGCAGTACGGGATCATTGGCATACAGATTGAGTAAAAGCAATGAAAGCTATTTATTCAAGCAGTTTGCACTCATTATAATCGGTCTATTGATTATTTATTTTGCTCATCGAATCAATTATACCATTTACTCCAAAGTGGCATTGTTTGGATTCATTCTTGCCATGCCCTTGCTGGTATTTACTTTGTTGTATGGAGTTCAACTCAATGAAGGCAGTCGATGGATCAAATTGCCGGTAATCAATCAAACTTTTCAGACATCTGATTTGGCGAAACTTGCTTTGTTCATGTATTTGAGCAGAACCCTTAGCAGAAAGCAAGACGTCATCAAAGATTTCAAGAAAGGCTTCTTGCACGTCATCATCCCAGTTGCTATAATTTGTTTACTCATTGCACCTGCCAACTTATCAACAGCGCTACTCATAGGCGGAACCAGTATTCTATTGATGTTTATTGGAAGGGTAAGTACCAAGCATATTTTGCTCACCATTGCTCTTGCCATGTTGCCGATTGTCTTTTTGATATCTGTAGCGGTCAGCAATTACGATAAGACAACCCATGAATCTAAGAAGCTTCCGGGGATACTTTCTATGGGAAGGATACCTACTTGGGTCAGTCGAATCCAAACGTTTTTATATAGTACGAAAGAAGATGAAAGTGAAAAGTTATACCAGATCAATCAGGCTAAAATAGCGATTGCAAATGGCGGATTGATTGGCAGAGGGCCTGGTAATAGCATGCAGCGCAACTTCCTGCCACACTGTTACAGTGATTTTATTTACGCCATCATTATAGAGGAGTATGGTTTGGTGGGTGCAGCAGTGATGTTTTGTATTTATCTGTTGTTTTTGTACCGGTGCATTCGATTGTATCGAAAATGTCCGTTTGCATTTGGTGCATTTTTAGCACTGGCCTTGAGTTTCACCTTGGTGATCCAAGCCATTGCAAACATGGGGGTGAATGTGGGTTTGTTTCCCAATACGGGCGTAACCCTGCCATTGGTGAGTATGGGCGGCAGTAGTTTTATTTTCACTTGCCTGTCTATCGGAATCATTTTAAGTGTAGCAAGAAACGTGGAGCAATTGGAAGGGGCACAAATACCGGAAACTGCAAAAGTACCGGCTGAAGCAGCAGCAGAAAAGGGCAACCATTAATAACGAACAGGATGAGTTTTGAAGCAAAGTATGCAACAGAGACGAAGCGATTTGTGATTGCGGGCGGAGGAACAGGCGGACATATTTTTCCTGCCATCGCCATCGCCAATGCCATCAAGCAATTGATGCCGAATGCGAGTTTTTTGTTTGTGGGTGCTAAAGGAAAGATGGAAATGGAAAAGGTTCCCCAAGCGGGTTACGAAATAAAAGGATTGACCATTGCGGGTTTTAATCGAAGCTCTTTGATAAAAAATATTGGATTGCCTTTTAAGTTGGTGAAAAGCTTTTTTGAAGTGGCGAGTATTGTGAGGCATTTTAAACCCGATGCAGTAATAGGTGTGGGTGGTTATTCCAGTTTTCCGGTGCTTCGATATGCACAAAGCAAGGGAATCCCCACTTTTATTCACGAGTCGAATGCCTTTGCAGGGAAGAGCAATCAAATGTTGGGTAAAAAAGCGACTAAAATTTTCACGGCGACGGATGGGATGGAAAAATTTTTTCCTGCCAATAAAATATTGATTACCGGCAATCCCATTCGACAAATGATTGCCAACAATCAATTGACCAAAGCGGCCGCCTTGTCATTTTTTGGTTTGAATACAGATAAAAAGACAGTGCTCTGTATTGGCGGAAGCTTGGGAGCCAAAAGCATCAATGAGTCTGTTTATAATAACATTGACCAGTTTGATGGTCATGGACTTCAATTGATCTGGCAAACAGGAAAGCCATTTGCAGATAAGGCCAGACAAAAGGCGGCAAACAGAAAAAATGTATTTGTGCAGGACTTTATCAACCAAATGGATCATGCCTATGCAGCAGCGGATATAGTAGTGAGTAGGAGTGGCGCGATGGCTATTGCAGAGTTGAGTGCGACTGGCAAACCGGTCATTTTTGTTCCGTACCCGCATGCAGCGGAAGACCACCAAACCTTCAATGCACGAACATTGGTGGAAAAAAATGCAGCGATGATGATTGTAGACAGCCAGGCCGCCAATCAATTGATGCCGGCTATTATGCAATTGTCTTTGGATCAACAAAGACAACAATTATACAGCAACAATATTCGTCTGTTGGGCAGAACAGACGCTGATAAAATGATTGCAAACGAAATTTTGAAAAGCATTGTTTCTTGAATAACCGAGCCGACATATCAGCGTTAATCAATCAGTTGTCTTCGGGACAAACCGCTGGTCTATCGGTTTACTTTTTAGGTATTGGTGGCATTGGAATGAGTGCGTTGGCCAGATATTTTAACAGTAGGGGTGTTCGGGTAAGCGGATACGATAAAACAGCTACGCCCCTCACCAGGGAATTGGAAGCGGAAGGAATGGCGGTGCATTATGAAGACAACATAGCAGCAGTGGATACCAAAGCAGCTTTTGTGGTGTATACCCCTGCAATACCTTCGAACCATCAGGAGCTTAATTATTTTTTGGAGAATGGATATAGTGTAATGAAGCGGAGTGAGGTGTTGGGTTTGATAACCAGTAGTTCTTTTAATGTTTGTGTGGCCGGTACTCATGGAAAAACCACCACCAGTAGTATGATTGCTCATATACTCAGGCACAGCGGGTATGGATGCAATGCGTTTTTAGGAGGCATTGCTTCTAATTACAACACTAATTTTTGGACTGATCTCAACAATGTATGTGTGGCGGAGGCTGATGAGTATGACAGAAGTTTTTTACAACTGAGTCCGGATATGGCCGTGATTACAGCAGTGGATCCTGATCATCTGGATATCTATGGTACGGAAGAAAAATTTAGAGAAGGATTTGCTGATTTTTCTGCCAAAATCAAACCCGGAGGATGGTTGGTATACAAATATGGCTTGGATCGAAATGTTTCGTTTCAAACGACGAATCAATCAAGCTATGATGTAGAAAATGCGCAGGCAGATAGTTATGCAGTGAACATAAAGATGCAAAATGGTAGCTATTTATTTGATGCTTCTATTCGGGGAGAAAGAATGGATGGGTTTCATTTGAACATGGGTGGACTGCACAATGTGGAAAATGCCATTGCTGCCATTGTTGCCGCAAAACAAGTGGGCATCAGCAATGAGAAAATTCGAGCAGCAGTGAGTTCTTTTAGAGGGGTGAAAAGGCGATTCGAATACATCATTCATAACGAAAAAATGGTGATGATTGATGATTACGCTCATCATCCACAGGAGTTGAAGGCTTTGATCACCAGCGCCAAAAACCTCTTTCCTGATAAAAAGTGTACGGTTGTTTTTCAGCCGCACCTGTTTACCAGAACCAGAGATTTCGCTACAGGATTTGCAGAGGCTTTAGGCATGGCGGATGAGGTGTATCTGTTGCCGATTTATCCGGCTCGTGAATTGCCCATAGAAGGTGTCAATAGCGAGCTATTGGCTGATTTGATGCACGGTAAAGCTGTGTTTACCTGTACCAAAGAGGCGTTGCTGAATAGGGTCAGAGATCAAAAAAATAACCACCAGCTGGAATTGTTGATTACAGCCGGTGCCGGAGACATTGATCGGATGGTAGAGCCGATACAAGCAATATTGAATGAATCATAAATAGAACGAATTGAGCAATATGTCCTTTATAAAAAAATACAATTTCAGAAAAATACTCTTGGCCATTTTTTGGTCAGGTATTACAATCGCCTGTATTGTATTGCTGGTGGCTGCTGTTCGCCAGAAGACTGGAAAATTGTGCAAAGGGGTAGAAGTGAACATTGAAGGAGCTACGAACAACTTTTTTATCAGTAAACAGGATGTCATGGACATCATCAAGCGTTCGGTTCGGGCTGAAATTGTCGGACAACCTGTGAGTCGGTTCAACTTGGTAGCCATCGAGAAAGAACTAAAAAAATATGTATGGATCAGCAAAGCTGAATTGTTCTTTGATAATACGGGAATCCTTCAGGCAGAAATAGAAGAAAGAGTGCCCATTGTCAGGGTATTTACCAAAGAGGGTGAATCCTTTTATGTAGACAATGTGTCCACTGTCCTTCCGTTGAGTGATAAATATGCGGCGCGCCTGCCTGTGTTCACCAATTTTCCTTCCCATCCGAAGGCAATGAACAGGTTGGATAGCCTTTTGTTGAAAGACATCAAGCAATTGGGATTAACCATTCAAAAAGATTCTTTTTTGATGGCTATGATCGACCAGGTGGACATTACAGAAGCGCGTTTGTTTGAAATGGTTCCTAAAATGGGCGATCAGTTGATTTTGTTTGGAGATGCCAAAGACGCTGACAATAAATTCAACAAATTGAAACTCTTTTATAAAAAAGTAATACCCATAGAAGGATGGAACAAGTATAGCTATATCAACCTTCAGTACAAAGAGCAGGTGGTGGCTAAAATCAAGGGAATGGAAGATGTGGTAGCCGATTCCTTGCAAACGATCCGAATGCTGCAAGCGATTGCAACCCATTCTTCTGCCATGGCGGGTGATACGACACGCACAATTACACAAGATGACGACAAAAATTCCACCAATATTTCTTTGATACTTCAGTCTTTGCAACGTGAAGAAGCTTCAGATTCAGGCGCTATTCCTGCGCCTTCTGTTCAAGCAGTCAAAGTAGCTGCTCCGAAGGATAAGCCAGTAGTAAAAAATGAAAAAAACAATAAAATCAATAACGCAAAGCCGGTGGTGAAAAATAAACTACCCAGCAAACCAACCCAACAACCGGCACAACATAGTTTGCCTAAAATTCAAAAGTCAAAAAACAATCACACAAACGAATATTAATCATTTTATATGTCAACAAACGAACCCAAAAACATACAAACAAACACAAACCTTACAAACATGAATCAAGAACAACCCATTATTGTAGGCCTAGATATAGGTACTACCAAGATTGCTGCGATTGCAGGTCGCAAAAACGAATTCGGCAAGCTGGAGATTCTCGGTTTTGGCCGAGCCAACAGCAATGGTGTTCAGCACGGGATGGTGTTGAATATCGATCAAACCATTAAGGCCATTCAAACAGCCCTTGAAAAATGTTATGAATCCAATCCGGATTTGCAAATTGGCGAAGTATACGTCGGTATTGCCGGACACCATATTAAGAGCCTGCAAACAAGGGGGGATATTGTTCGCCAGAACATAGAAGAAGAAATCAAACAAGACGAAATTGATCGATTGGTTGCTGATCAATATCGAACCTATATTCCATTGGGTGATCAAATCATTGATGTGATCCCTCAAGAGTTTACAGTAGATAATTTTCAGAACATTCCTGATCCAATTGGATACAGCGGTGTGAAAGTGGGAGCTAATTTTCACATCATCACTGGAGACAAGAATGCAATACGCAACATCAACCGCAGCGTAGAGAAGGCAGGATTAAATACCAAAGACTTGGTGTTGCAGCCCTTGGCTTCTGCAGCTGCTGTCATGAGCGATCAAGACTTGGAGGCTGGAGTAGCGATTGTAGATATCGGCGGTGGTACTACCGACTTGGCCGTGTTCTATGAAGGTATATTGAAGTATACTGCAGTGATTCCTTTTGGTGGCGAAAATATCACGAACGATATCAAAACCGGTCTGGGTGTATTGAAAACCCAAGCAGAAGCCATGAAGGTTCAATTTGGCAGTGCATTGAGTGACGAAGCTAAATCCAACACATTCATCACCATACCCGGATTGCGTGGAATGGCACCAAAAGAAATTTCGGTTAAGAATCTTGCCAATATCATCCAGGCGCGCATGAGTGAGATCATGGATTTCGTTTCTTATCACCTCAAACAAGTGGGACTGGACAACCGAATGCTGAACGGAGGTATTATTTTAACAGGTGGTGGATCTCAGTTGAAGCATTTGTTGCAACTGACAGAATATCAAACCGGCTTGAATGCAAGAATTGGTTATCCAGTAGAGCATTTGTCTGGCGGACATATAGAAGAATTGTCTATGCCTATGTATAGTACTTGTATAGGATTGATCCTGAAAGGTTACAATGATTACGAGAACAAAAACAAGCAAATGGACGGCAACTTTATTGAAGTAAAATCTAGGGGCATTTTGCAGCAAGAAATTGTAGATGCTGCTGCCGAAGGAGTTGCTGAAACAGAAGTAAAAAACATCAAACAGCGTAAAACATTGAAAGGCTTCATGGATACATTCAAAGACAATTTGATTGAATTGTTCAAAGAAGAAGAAGAAGACCGATCTTTTTAATCATTTTGTTTGAACTAACCATACCAACCAACAACCCATATACTTACTAACCTACAAACCAACAAACATGATTCATTTCGATTTGCCTAAAGAACAGTCCTCCATCATCAAGGTGATTGGTGTGGGCGGTGGCGGAAGCAATGCTGTCAATCATATGTTTTCGCAAAATATTGAAGGCGTCAATTTTATCATCTGTAATACAGATGCCCAGGCCATTGCGTTGAGCAAAGTGCCCAACAAAATTCAGCTCGGGCCACACTTGACACAAGGTTTAGGTGCAGGCGCCAATCCATCTATTGGAAGGCAGGCCACCCAAGAAAGCTTAGAAGAAATTAAGCGCATCCTCGAAGTAAACACCAAAATGGCATTCATCACCGCCGGCATGGGTGGTGGAACCGGAACAGGAGGCGCACCTATCATTGCAAGCATCTGTAAAGACCTTGGAATTCTTACGGTGGGTATCGTTACCACTCCTTTTGCTTATGAGGGAAAGAAAAGAATTGCACAAGCCGCAGAAGGAATTGAGCAATTAAAAAAACACGTAGACACGCTTCTGATTATTAGCAATGACAAATTGAGACACCAATTTGGCAACCTGAAAATGAAAGAAGCTTTCGATAAAGCAGACAACGTATTGGCAACAGCCGCCAAATGTATTACGGATGTCATCAACACCACAGGTCAAATCAACGTCGATTTCGCTGATGTTTGTACAGTGATGAGTGGCGGTGGCGTTGCAATTCTTGGAAGTGCCGCTGCACATGGAGAAAACAGGGCACAAGAGGCCATCGAAAAAGCATTGGCATCTCCTTTGTTGGATGACAGCGATATTCGCGGTGCCAAATGGATTTTGATCAACATCAACTCCGCCAATGGTGACCACGAATTCACCATGGATGAAGTGGAAATTATTCAGAATCATTTGTTGGCACAAGCCGGAGAAGATACCGATGTGATTTTAGGTCTTGGATACGATGATTCATTGGGAGATGAAATTGGTATTACCCTGATTGCCACCGGATTTCATACACAGGATCCCAATACCAAAGAATTCAGAAGCATCAAGAACAAAGGAGAAGAAAAAATAGTGGTTGAACTGCAGATGCCTGCTGCTCCCGCTACTCCCATCATCAAAAAAGAAGCACCAGTAGTGCTGGAAGAAAAAGCAGTAGAACCTGTGGCGGAAGAAACGACCAATGCTCCCGCTGAGCAAGAGCCTGCTGCTATTGTATCTTTTGAAATGGATGAATCATTGATGCCTAGATTGTCTGAACATGCCACAGCGCCTGCAATGCCAGCACCTGTTGCAGAAGACAAGCCGGTGTTTTATGAAATCTCCTCTGCATCAGATCAGATTCCAGTTACCAAACTGGATATCGATGAAGTGCCTATTCATTTTCAACAAGCTCCAGTTCAGCCTGTAGCTGCTGTAGTTAAGGAAGAAAGCTTTAGTGAACCTGCAAAAGAAGCAATCCCTACAGTCAACAAAAGCGCCCAACCTGCTGGGTTTTTGGTGAAACCTGTACAGATTTATGTAGAAGAAAGGCAGGAAGAAGCAGCGGCCAAGCCTGAAGCAGCGCCTGTAGTCAACACGACGGAAGAAAAACCAGCTTTTCAATTAAATATTCAAGAAGAAGAGCCCGTTATATCTTTTGAAGTGATTGTCAAAGACAGCGTTTCGCTTGAACAAGAAACTTCATTGGAAGAGCCAGCACCGACCATGTTGTCTGAAATGGAAGAGGGTGGTTTGCAAGATGAAACAGAAGAAGTATTGCGTAAAAGGGCTGCTGATCGCATCGCCAAGCTTCGCAACTTGTCTTTTAACATCAACTCATCCGATCCAAACAATGAGTTTGAAACCGTGCCAGCCTATCTTCGTCGGAATATGGAAGTGCACAACCAGATAGCAGATGTAGAAACCTTCTACAGCAACTATACTGTTAAATCAACAGAGAACAACCAGGCCGAAATCAGTACCATCAATACCTTTTTAGAAGGTAAGAAGCCCGATTAACAGGTCTTTTCTTTACATGTTTTGTTTGTTATTGTAGTTTGTTAAAAGCCCCTTTTCTCTAAAGGGGCTTTTTTGATGCGTGCTTGCACAGGACAATAATAATTCGCTGCTTTTCTGTCTATTATTTCGGTTTTACTTATACATTTGTGTAGTCTTTTCTACTCGGTCAAATTGAAAAATCACTTCAGTGGCAAACCTCAATATTAACAAAGTCACAGCTGCCGGATTATTAGTTGCTTTAGGAATTATTTATGGTGACATCGGTACCTCTCCATTGTATGTGTTCAGTGCCATCATTAATGGCAAGCCGATTGAGGAATTACTCATTTTAGGGGGACTTTCATGCATCATTTGGACACTAACGCTTCAAACTACCATTAAATATGTATTGCTGACATTGCAAGCAGACAACAAAGGGGAGGGAGGTATTTTCTCGTTGTATACGTTGGTAAGAAGACAAAAAAAATGGTTGGTTATTCCTGCTATGCTAGGGGGAGCCGCGCTATTGGCCGATGGAATGATCACACCGCCCATTTCCATTACTTCCGCTATAGAAGGATTGAAAAATATTCCTGCGCTCGCTACCATTCAAGAAAATTCCATTATCATCATCGTGCTGGGAATTTTGGTTTTGCTTTTTTTTATGCAACAATTTGGCACCAATTCTATTGGTAAAATGTTTGGTCCGGTGATGTCAGTTTGGTTTTGCATGTTGGCAGTGTTGGGCTTGACGCATATTTCGGCTGAATGGACAGTACTCAAAGCTTTCAATCCATATTATGCGGTTAAACTATTAACTGTTTATCCGGAAGGCTTCTGGATATTGGGTGCCGTGTTTTTATGTACAACAGGTGCTGAGGCTTTGTATAGTGATTTGGGTCATTGTGGAAGAGGGAATATTCGCATCTCATGGATTTTTGTAAAATCCTGTCTCATCCTCAACTATCTGGGTCAGGGCGCTTGGTTGTTGAATCAAAAAGGACAAGTATTTGCGAATGCAGATTTGTTGAAGAGCAGTAAATTTTTGTTATTGTTTCCCAACGCGCTCCCCATGCAGAATCCATTTTATGGCATCATGCCACATTGGTTTTTGCTGACCGGTATAATCATTGCTACTGTAGCGGCCATCATTGCAAGCCAGGCATTAATCAGCGGATCTTTCACCCTGATCAGTGAAGCCATTCGATTGAATTTGTGGCCCAAAATGCGCATCAATTATCCTTCTGAAGCAAAGGGTCAATTGTATATTCCAGGTATCAATACTTTATTGTTCATTGGTTGCTGCACGATTGTTTTGTATTTCAGGTCTTCAGGGGCTATGGAAGCTGCCTATGGCTTGGCCATTACGCTTTGTATGTTGGCGACGACCATTTTATTTTCAAACTATTTGATCTCAAAGAGAGTAAAGCCACTGTTGATTTGGATTTACTTGCTCTTGTATGTTTTACTGGAAGCTTGTTTCTTGATTGCCAACTTGAATAAATTTCCTCACGGAGGATTTGTGACCTTGATTATTGGCGGTGGATTGTTTACGGTAATGTATGTTTGGTTTCGTGCCAGAAAAATCAAGAACAGATACGTTGAATTTGTTCGGGTGGAAGACTATATCCCGAAATTGGAAGAGCTCAGTAATGATAATACAATACCAAAATATGCCACTCATCTCGTTTACCTTACCAGTGCCAATAGCCCTAAAGAAATTGAGCACAAAATCATGTACAGTATTTTAAGAGGAAAACCCAAGCGGGCAGATATTTATTGGTTTGTACATGTTCATACGCTCGACGATCCATATACCAGTGAGTATTCTGTTGAACACATTATCCCCAATGATATCATTCGAGTGGAATTCAGGCTGGGTTTCCGTATTCAGCCTCGTTTGAACCTGATGTTCAAGAAAGTGGTGGAAGATTTGGTAGCGAACCGAGAAGTAAACATTACGAGTCGATACGAAAGTCAACAACGCAATAATATGGTGGGCGATTTTCAGTTTATTGTGATGGAGAAATTTTTGAGTCAAGACAATGAACTTCCATTTTTTGAACACATCATCATGCGTTTGTATTTCTGGCTGAAAGAATTGAGTGTGAGCGAAGAGCGAAGTTTTGGTCTGGAGCAAAGCAATGTGGCCGTTGAGAAATTCCCGCTGGTAGTAGCCCCTGTGAGCAAATTGAAGCTCAATCGTATTTGGTATAACGAAGACGAAGCACAATAACCATGAAAAGCATTAGTGCATCCGCACTTCGCCAACAACTTTCAGCTGGAGTCGATATTCAGTTGATAGATGTCAGAGAACCCATTGAACATGAAGCCTACAATATTGGTGGATTGCTGATACCCATGTCCACCGTTTTTGAACACATTTCACTCTTGCTTTCAGAAAAAACCACAGTTTTGTATTGTCAAAAAGGTATTCGCAGCCAGCTGGTTATTCAGCGTTTGGAAGAAAAATATGGCCCCACTAATTTAATTAACCTGACGGGTGGCATCAATGCCTGGATGAAAACCGACGCTGAGTAATATTCTGCACTTGTTTCAAATTGTTTTATATATCGCCATCGGATACCTTTTGTTAGCAGCACTGGTGTATTTGATTCAAGAGCGCTTTATCTTCAAGCCCGAAAAATTAAGTCAAGATTTCACCTATCGGTATGAGGCTCCTTTTGAAGAATTGTTTTTTGATGTGGAGCTGGGTGTAAGAATCAATGGGCTTCACTTCAAGGTAAAACAACCACTGGGGCTGGTCCTTTATTTTCATGGCAACACTCGTAGTATCAAAGGCTGGGCCAAATATGCCAAAGATTTTTTCAGGTATCAGTACGATGTGGTGTTGGTTGATTACCGGGGATTTGGAAAAAGCACCGGCAAAAGAACGGAAGCATTGATGCTCAAAGACATGCAGTTTGTATATGATACATTGGCTGTTCAATATACTGAACACCACATCATAGTTTACGGGAGGAGCTTGGGAAGCGGTTTTGCCGCTAAGATTGCGAGTGATAACCGGCCCAGGTATTTGATCCTGGACGCACCGTATTTTAATTTCAAAAAAGCAGTAGAGAGATTTTTACCCATTTTGCCAGCGAAATATTTATTGCGTTACCACCTTCGAATTGACAAGTGGATCAAGCATGTAAATTGTCACACTTACATTATTCATGGCACCAAAGACCGATTGATCCCGATCAGTAACAGTGAAAACCTACAAGCACTGAATCCGAGAAAAATCACTTTGCTGCGCATTGAGGGTGGGAAACACAACAACTTGCCTTCTTTCCCTGAATACCATAGTTTATTGCGGGGAATCTTACAATATTAACATGTATTTTATGAAACGTAGATGGTTTAGATGGATCAAAATTTTTATCATTGTTTATTGCGTCATTGGGATTGCTTTGTATTATGTACAGGATAATTTTATTTTGCACCCAACTTCACTGCCAGTAGATTATACATTTTCTTTTGATACTCCTTTTGAAGAAGCCAAGATTCCCTTCAACGCCACAGACACGCTTTCATTCATCAAATTTTTTCCCCCGGCACCGCTGCCTACAAAGGGGTTGGTATTGTACTTTCATGGAAACCAGCAAAATGTATTGCGGTATGCAAAGTATGCGTCCTTATTTACCCAACAAGGTTATCAGGTTTGGATGCCAGATTATCCGGGCTTTGGAAAAAGTACCGGTGACTTCACCGAAAGAAAGTTATACGAACAGGCCTTTCAATTGAAAAGAATGGCATCCAATTTTTTCAAGGACAGTCAAATCGTTGTCTATGGAAAATCACTGGGTACGGGGGTGGCCTCCTTTCTTGCTTCCAATGGAACCTACAAAGCCTTGGTATTAGAGACGCCTTATAGCAGTATTCCTGATTTGTTTTCCTGTTATGCTTTTATGTATCCGACTTCTTACATGTCGCATTTTAAATTCCCGGTGAAGGATTTTTTGCCGGATGTATTGTCTCCAGTGATTGTTTTTCATGGAAACGAGGATGGGGTTATACCATATCGTTGTGCCAGTACCTTACAACCGATTCTGAAGTCGGGTGATCGATTTATCACCATTGAAGGGGGTAGTCACAATAATTTGACCGAATATCCTTTGTATAAGGAAACAATGAAAGGGCTATTACACTAACATTCTTTCAAGCGAACCGAACGAGGGCTTACTTTTAATTCGTAGTCACCCCCTATTTTCAATGCCACATTTTGTGAGGAATGGCTGACTGGAAAATCAAAACAGACGGGGTAGGAATATTCTTGAACGGATTCATGTATGATTTGTGCAATGGATTTTCCAAAAGGTCGTTCTGTATCTTTCATCTCTGTAAATCCACCCACCACCAAGCCAGATAAGCCTTTTAGTTTGCCACTTCTTTTTAGCTGTTGCATCATTCGATCGATTTGATATCGATATTCTCCGATGTCTTCAATGAACAAGATTTTGTTTCTCGTGTCTATTTCAGATATACTTCCGATGGCGTGGGTGAGCAGGGTCAGATTGCCGCCTACCAGCATTCCCTTTACCCATCCCGTTCTGTTGAGCGTATTAGGTTTACAGCTATAAGATTGTTTCTTGCCCAAAAGGGTTTTGTGCAAAGACAAAATAGATGCTTTTGTTTTGTTTCCTTGTGCAAAAGCGCCGGCCATTGGACCATGAATGGAAGAGATGTGGTATTGACTAATCAAATGTGCATGCAGCAAGGTAATGTCGCTGAATCCCACCAGCCATTTAGGATGCCTGACAAATTTTTTAAAATTCAGTCGATCGATGATCCTGCTCATTCCATATCCACCTCTTCCAAACAGAATCGCATGAATATTTGGGTCATCGAGCATGGCTTGTAATTCATGGACGCGCTCTTCGTCACTGCCACTGAAATAGTTTTTGGAACGGCTGCCCAAGGTTTTGCCCACCATTACTTCAAAGCCCCATTGCTGAAGGGTAGTGATACAATCTTCTGCTTTTGCTGCTGCCATGTATCCGGCCGGACAGGTGATGCCGATGGTATTACCTCGCTTAAGGTAAGGTGGATATTTGATCATGATTAAAATTACATAAAATCAAATAGTGGGGCGTATTCTTCTACTTTAATTTCTGAGTGGCTTGCCGGACAGGATCACACTTTGAATCCGTTCAAGTGTTTTTTTCTCCCCGGTAAGACTCAAAAACGCTTCGCGTTCTAGGTCTAATAAATATTGTTCAGAAACGGTTGTTGGCTGGCTCAAGTCGCCTCCACACATTACATAAGCTAATTTTTTTGCAACCAGTACATCATGATCCGTTGCATACTGACCTCTCCACATTCCATTAATACCTGCATGCATGGCTCCCAATGCAGTTCTTCCCAACACTTTAATGTCTTTTCTTTGAACGGGCATTACATAGCCTGTATCAAAAAGTTCAATCACTGCTTCTTTGGCGGCTGTTATTCTTCTTCCCTGATGAATACTGATGGCATCGGCGCCCTTTCTGTATATTCCTAGATCAAATGCCTCGTGCGCAGAACGACCAACTTTAGCGGTAGCGATGGTTAAAAAACGATTCTGCAATGGGATGTTTTCGGGCTCGCCCGTATGTATTTCATCAGCTGCGCGCAGCACAAACTCTTTGGTGCCCCCTCCGCCGGGGATGACTCCAATACCTGCTTCCACCAAACCCGTATAAGTTTCTGCGGCGGCAATGACTTTGTCTGCATGCAGACAAATTTCACATCCACCCCCCAAGGCCAAGCCATGCGGCGCCAAAACGACAGGAATAGATGAATACCGCACCCGCATCATGGTTTGCTGAAACATCCTGATGGCCATATCAATCTCATCATAATCTTGTTCGAGCGCCAACATAAAAATCATTCCGACATTGGCCCCTGCACTAAAATTAGTGCCATCGTTGGCAATTACCAGGCCTTTGTATTCTTTTTCTGCCAGCGTAATCGACTGTTGAATACCTTCCAATACTTCTCCGCCGATGCTTCCCATTTTGGTATACCATTCCAATCCTAGTACATCATTCCCTAGATGATAGGTTCTGCAAGCACTGTTCTTCCAAATGGTTTGATTTTCAAACCGCTTCATCACCAAGTAGACTTCACTGCCCGGAATTATTTTATAAGCTTCGGTAGCAATGTCATAATAGAATCTTTTGCCATTTTCGGTCTTGTAAAATGAAGTGATTCCTTTTGCAATCATTTTTTCTACCCAGGGAGCTACTCGATGTCCGGCTGTTTGTATGGCTTGGAGGGTGTTGGAAACACCTATTGCATCCCAAGATTCAAAAGCGCCAATTTCCCAGCCAAACCCCGCCATTAACGCATCGTCAACTCGATACAATTCTTCGCTGATCTCTGGAATTCGATGGGAGATGTATGCAAACAATGCGTAGTGAAATGATCTGTAAAAATCTCCTGCTTTATCTTGACTGTTCGTAAGTTGGTTAATCCTGGTTTGCAGGTCATCAATGGATTTGGCAGCATCTATTGAGCTGAATGATTGTTTTTTTCTAGCTTCATATGACAACTGCTGCAAGTTGAGTACTTGAATTTCTTTCTTTCCTTCAGGCGTTTTTATTTTTTTAAAAAAGCCATTTCCTGTCTTATCGCCCAACCAATTATTGTTGATCAATTGGTTTAACCAGTTAGGGATGTTGAATGTTCCTATCGCTTCGTCGGTGGGACAATTTTCAGCGACACCCTTCGCTACTTTTACCAAAGTGTCAATGCCCACAACATCTGCGGTTCGAAAGGTGGCCGATTTGGGGCGGCCTATGATCGGTCCTGTCAGCAAATCCACTTCATCAATTGACAGCTGCAGTTTTTCCATGGAGTTGAAAATATGCATGATGCTGAACACACCAATTCGATTGGCAATGAAAGCCGGTGTGTCTTTGCACAGTACGGTTGTTTTTCCGAGAAAGAGACTTCCATAGTGAAGCAAGAATTCAGTGATGGAAGGGTCTGTTTCTTTGGTAGGAATGATTTCTAGTAATCGAAGATACCTGGGCGGATTAAAAAAATGGGCTCCACAAAAATGTTTTTTAAAATCATCTGTTCTTCCTTCTATCATGGAATGAATAGGAATGCCCGACGTATTGGAACTGATGATGGTGCCTGCTTTTCTGTAATTTTCAACTGCCGCAAATATTTCTTGTTTGATAGCAATGTTTTCTACCACCACTTCAATGATCCAGTCAACAGAGGAAATGTCTTTTAGATTGTCTGTAAAGTTGCCGGTTGTAATTTTTTTGATTACCTCTTTGTGATATGCAGGGGAGGGGTTCGATTGAATGGCATTGGCCAGGGCGTCGTTTACAATTTTATTTTTTTGCAAAGGAGTTGCATCAGCGGATAATTCTTTGGGCATCATATCCAGCAGCAGCACTTCAACACCTACTCCGGCAAAGTGCAGGGCGATTCTACTGCCCATGACACCGCTTCCCAAAACAGCCACTTTTTTAATACTTCGACTCAGCATATCTAAAATGGTTAGTTAAACAACTATATCTATTCGAAGGTAGTTTTTAATACCTGAATCATCAATAAAAAAATGAAAATTATCGGTTGTTTAACCCAGAGATTAACTGACTGAAGCGCCATTGGCCACCAACGCATCACCATTGATAAAATGGAGTTTTCCGTCAGGGTTTTCGGCCATTAAAATCATGCCATTGCTTTCAATGCCTCTCATTTTGCGGGGAGCAAGGTTGGTGACTACCACCACTTTTTGACCAATGATGGCTGCTGGTTCGAAATGCAGGGCAATGCCACTAACAATCGTCCTTGTTTCAAATCCAAGGTCTACTTCCAGTTTTAATAATTTATCCGCTTTTTCCACTTTCTCCGCTGACACAATCGTGCCGGTCTTTAAATCGATTTTAGCAAAATCATCAAATTGAATGGTTTCTTTTATGGTAGAAGCAGTTGTACTCGCATCTGTTGACGGGGTAGGTGTTGTATCCATGATGTGCTTGCTTTTGTTTTTTAATTTTTCAATTTGAGCCGTTACTTCTGCATCCTCAATTTTTCTAAATAATAATTCAGGAGCGCGCAATGAGTATCCTACTTTCAAGAGATTGGCTTTGCCTGCGTTTTCCCAATCGAGCATTTTATCTACCACTTTCATCATATGGCACATTTTTTTTGCACTAAAAGGAAGAAACGGATTGATCAATATCGCCAGGTTTGCTGTCAATTGAAGGCAAAGGTGTAAGCAGTTGTCAATTTTTTGTTGAGCTTCTGGTGTAGGCATGCCGTCTGCTCCGATATTTTTAGCAACAATCCAAGGCTCTTTTTCCTGCATGTATTTATTGCCTTTTCTGGCCAAGTCAATTACCTCGAATAATGCATCCCTGAATTTGTATCCTTCCAGATTTGCTTCCACATTTGCTTTGGCTGAGGCCATATCACGAAGCAAAGCATTGTCTTTTTCGTCTAGCAGGTTGTTGTGCAAAGGAGGAACTTTGCCGTTGCATAATTTGTGCATCAAAACAAATGTCCTGTTCACGAAGTTCCCAAAGATGGCTACCAACTCACTGTTCACGGAATCTTGGAATCCTTTCCAGGTGAACTCACTGTCCTTGGTTTCGGGGGCAATGGCTATTAAGTAATAACGAAGCGCATCTACCAGCATATCGCCTCCATTTTCTTTCTTCACAAAATCTTGAATGTATTCGTCCATTTCAATGCTCCATCCTCTGCTGGTACTCATCTTGTCGCCTTCGAGGTTCATGAACTCATTGCTAGGGACATTTTCTGGCAGTATGTTTCCATGCAACTGCAGCATCACAGGAAAAATAATGCAATGAAAAACAATATTGTCTTTTCCTATAAAATGGACCAGTTTGGTTTCTTTGTCTTCCCAATAGGGTCTCCAGTCTTTTTGGTGGTCGATGGCCCATTGTTTCGTAGCACTGATATAACCGATGGGGGCATCAAACCATACATATAATACTTTGCCTATTGCGTCTTTTACTGGAACGGGCACTCCCCAGTCTAAATCCCTTGTAACGGCCCTGGGTTGAAGACCATTGTCCAACCAGCTCTTGCACTGCCCAAGTACATTTGCTTTCCAATCAGACTGGTGTTCTTCCAAAATCCATTTGCGCAAAAAATCTTCGTGTTTATTCAGCGGCAAATACCAATGTGTGGTCGTTTTTTTGGAAGGTGGATTTCCGCTGAGTGTACTGCGCGGATTGATCAACTGTTCAGGGCTTAATGAGGTTCCACATTTTTCGCATTGGTCACCAAATGCATTTGTATTGCTGCAAACCGGACAGGTCCCTATGATGTAACGATCAGCTAAAAATGTTTTTGCCTCCTCGTCATAGTATTGTTCAGTTTCTTTTAGTTCTAAGTCGCCCTTTTCATTCAATGCAGTGAAAAATTCTTGAGCAGTTTCATGATGAATAGGGGAAGAGGTGCGATGATATATGTCAAAAGAAATACCCAAGTCTTGCATATTGCTTTGCAACAGGGCGTGGTATTTATCTACAATCTCTTTGGGCGTTGTTTTTTCCTTCATCGCCTGAATGGTGATGGCGGCCCCATGTTCATCACTGCCACAGACATACACAACGTCTCTTTGCTGTGCCCGGAGGTAACGAACATAAACATCAGCGGGCAGGTAGGCGCCGGCCAAATGTCCAATGTGCTTGGGTCCGTTTGCATAAGGCAGCGCGGATGTAATCAAATATCGTTTGGGTTGGTTCATTTTGTGTTGCAAAAATACCGTAATACGGCCCATTGCCCAAAAACTATTGCCTTGGAGGAGTGAAGGGGCAAATTACCTTGGGTGAACCAGCGCTTGTATGGCAGAATCGATGGAGGGACATAAAAATACAAAACCGGTGTTGGTCAGTTTCTTGCTGCTGACTGTTGTGCTTTTTAATACTTCAATGCTGCTTTCTCCCATCATCAAACGCAGCGTCCAGGCTGGTATATGAACAGGAATGAAAAAATGGCCACGCATGGCCTTGGCCAAAGAAATTGTCAGGGTTTTATTGTCAACCGGCATCGGTGCTACCGCATTCATAGGTCCTGAAAGTGATTTGTTTTCGATGGCCTCTACAAATATTCTGCACAGATCCTCTATATGAATCCAACTAACGACTTGCTTGCCATTGCCCAAAATGCCTGCAATGCCCATCCGAATTGGTTTTTTGAATTCAGGCAGGGCGCTGCCGTCATTGCTCAATACAATACCCGTTCGAATGGTACATACCCTGATATTCAACTGATTTGCCTGTGCAATGCTTTCCTCCCATGCTTTGCAGGTTTCGCCTAAAAAGCCGGGTGCCGCTGGATCGGATTCTACGAAAGATTTTCCAGCAAGCATATCCGGTCCATACCAGCCAATTGCAGAGGCACTGACAATCGCTTGTATTTTGTTGGGATGGGCTGAAAGGCTGCTTACCAATAAATGACTGCTGAGTGTTCTGCTGTCGATAATTTCTTTTTTATAACGAGCTGTCCAACGTTTGTCTACGACCCCGGCTCCGGCCAAGTGTACAATGAAATCAGCAGATTGAAGAGCTTGCAGGTCTATCGACTGTTTGGCGACATCCCATTGCGCATATTGAATGGAAGGACTGTTGATTTTGCCTTTTGTATTTCGGGTGAGTATAATCACACGATATCCCTTTTTCACCAGCAGCGAGCTCAGTGCCCTGCCCACCAGTCCGGTCCCGCCCGTCATCAGTACTGTTTGCATGCCTATTAAAGATAAAGTGAATGAATCCTTTTACATTTCAATGTAAAGGTAGCGGTGTTTTTATTGTAATTTTATAGTAAACTTTTCATAATGAAAATTGGGTATTCTTTGCTGCTGGTAAGTTTCTTGTTTTACATCCATGGGAATGCGCAACAAATTGTCTATTCAGAAATTTCGAAAAAAGACACCAGAAACATTCAATTTAATATTATCGGCAAACTCGGTGACCGTATTTTGGTGTATAAAAATATTGGTCGCACGCATCTGATCGATCAATACAATGTGGACATGCAATGGGTGGAAAGTGTTCCTTTAGATTTTATTCCTGACAAGGTTTTAGAGGTAGAGTGTATCGCGTACGCTGATTTTTTTCTTCTAATCTATCAGTATCAAAAAAACAATGTGGTGTATTGTAGTGCCGCCAAAATGAATGTGACAGGCAGTTTGCTGGCAGGACCTGTTGTGCTGGATACTACTGCCATTGGATTTTTTGCAAGCAATCGAATCTATGCCACCAGCTATAGCGAAAACAAACAAAAAATATTGGTCTACAAAAGAAGTATTAAAAACGATGTATTAAACCAGGCAACCAAACTATTCAACACCCTATTGATCGCTCTCGACAGCACCCGTCAAGTATTCTCCTTCAACAATCGAAAGGAGCAATACAGCGACATTCGCGTAGCCAATAGCGGAAGCTTTGTCTATGCCAAAACCATTAAAAAACAGGCAAGGGATCTGGCAGGGAACTTAGAGGTAGTAACACATGAAATAGGAGAGGATAGTTTGCAAACCTATTCCCTGGCAACACAAAGTCAATGGGTAGATGACGTGTTGATTAAAATCGACAACCTGCACAACAATTATATAGTCAGTGGTTTTTGTTTCAATGATCGAAGGGGTAATATCAATGGTATTTATTCTGCGGTTGTTCATCCCCAAGACACCCTGCCCATCCGACAAGCATTTAATCCATTTCCGGACTCATTGAGAAATACCGTGCTGGGAAGCGCCAGTTTTTCCAACGCTTTCAATGATTTATTGGGCAAAGAAATGCTGCTTAAAAAGAATGGAGGTTTTGTAATGGTGGGAGAGTCAATCAATACGCAAACCATCGTCAATAACAATGCATGGAATCGCAACTACTACAACGACATGGCTTATTCCAATCTCAATAACTATTATTTGTACAATCCAGGCTATTTTGGTTATCGTCCTTGGAATGATTACGGAAGACAAGAGTCTGTTCGATACAATTACAAAGACATCATGATTGCCTATATAGACAGTACTTTGCAATTGCAGTGGAGTCAAATGATTCACAAAAATCAATCTGATACAGACAACGATAATTTTCTGTCTTTTTCGCTGCTCAATGCAGGCAGTCAAGTGCACTTTTTTTTCTTGGAGAAAGATCGTCAACGAGGAGTGGTGAGCAATTACGGACTTTTACCAAACGGTGAATTTGTAAAACATCCTACCCTGAAAAGTTATGACAGAGGCTATGAATGGATGCCTAGACTTAGCAAGCAAATTGCCGCCAATCAAATGATCATGCCTTTTGTCTATTCTGGTCGCATTGGTTTTGCACGGATTGATTTTTAATTTTTATCCATGCCAAGTATTTTTTAATTTAGACGAAACATTCAATCAGTGGTCAGTATCTTTAAGTCAAATGCGCCCCAAAGCAACTTGTTTCTTTTTGCATATGCCTTATTGTTGAAATTTCCCACGTTTATTCATCCAGTTGTTTCTGCACCCATTCCTACTGACGACCTGTTGTATCGGTGGACATACCAATTAATCAACACCATCGGCAGCTCTTTTCCCTTGATCTTTAGTTTGTTGGTCTTTGTCATCTATTTTATACAGGCAGTGATGCTGAATGCCCTGGTCAACAACCAGCGGTTATTCCACAAACCTACCTACCTGACCGGCATGACATTTCTGTTGGTTACATCTATGTTTCCCGCCTGGTATGCTTTTAGTGCTCCTTTATTGTCTTCGTTCCTTTTGTTGTTGATGTTGCAGGGCATTTGTTCTTTATACAATAACCCATCTCCAAAAAGCACACTATTCAATCTGGGGCTATATATCGGCTTGAGTGCGTTGTTTTATTTTCCATCTGTCGTTTTTACTCTTTTATTATTGTCGGGGCTTACCATTGCTCGCCCTTTCAGGATGGCAGAGTGGCTCATCATGCTGCTGGGTGCCATTACCCCTTATTATTTTGTATGGTCTTACTTGTACATCAGTGGCCATTCTTTGGATATTATACAACCTACTTTTGTCATTGGCAAGTCGGTATTGCTGGGTGCTGGCATCCACAATGCCGCTGTGGTTTTGATTCTCTTTTCTCTTTTGGTAGGATTCTTTTTCATTCAATCCAATATGAGACGATTGTTGGTGCAATCACGCAAAACCTGGTCTATTCTGTATTTGTGCCTGTTGCTGGCCCTCGTGGTGCCCTTTTTAAATCATCAGCCAAGCTTTTTATATTGGGAACTTGCGGCGCTGCCCTTGGCTGTTTTTATTGCATCCGTGTTTTTATATCCCGATTACAGTTGGTTTCCAGTGGTCTTGCATTGGGCATTCTTTTTTGTAGTTGCATTTCAGGGCTATCTTTTGGTGGTTCATTAATTTTTGCTTCTTACTATGCCAAACCGCTCACTTGTTGTAAATTTGTGCACTCTACCATCCTTCACTATTATATTAAATCGAAACCAATGAAATTTGGCGTAGTGGTGTTTCCCGGTTCCAATTGTGACAAAGACATGATTGATACCTTGCGCAACGACCTAGGGCAAGAGGTAATTGAATTGTGGCATAAAGATCAAGATGTAAGTATGTTCAGTAAAGACGATTGCATTGTATTGCCAGGTGGTTTCAGCTATGGCGATTATTTGCGGTGTGGCGCCATTGCTCGGTTTAGTCCAATGATGCAGAGTGTGTCTGCCTTTGCCGACAAAGGCGGAAACGTACTAGGGGTATGCAACGGATTTCAGATTTTGTGCGAAACAGGCTTGCTGCCGGGAGTCTTGTTGCGCAATGCGAACCAGCAATTTATTTGCAAAAATATATACCTCACTCAAGGAAGGGTAAAAGATGGCGTTTCATTACAAATTCCCATTGCTCATGGTGAGGGCAGGTATTTTGCCCGACCCGATGAGTTGGAACAGATTCATCTACACCATCAAATTGTTTATCGGTATTGCGATGCCGATGGAAAGATTACTCCAGCAAGCAATCCCAATGGGGCTGTTGATAACATTGCAGGCATATGCAACCGGGCCGGCAACGTCATAGGCATGATGCCACACCCGGAAAGATGTTGTAGTGCTTCATTGAGCAATACAGATGGCAGGAAGGTGTTTAAAACTTTATATGGTATCGGATAGACCTGCCCATGCTTTAACAATGCTTTTTATTTTTGATTCTTAGTTTTGATTCAACCAATCATTCAAGTGCCATGAAAAATATATTCACTATTTCTTTTTTGTTCTTTGCATTCAGCGCGCACGCACAACTGGAAAATCCGATTCAGTGGGCATTCACTGCTCAAAAAATCGGCGACAAACAATTTGAAATTCACCTGACCGCTATGCTTCAAAACAAGTGGCATGTATACGCCCAAGACGCGGGAGAGGGCCCTGCGCCAACGGTGATTGCCTTTATGCCCAACCCATTGGTTCAATTGGATGGAAGTATAAAGGAAGCAGGAAAATTAGAATCTGTTTTTGATAAAAACTTTAACAGCACCCTTCGTTTTTATAGTAACAAAGTTGATTTTGTGCAGAAAGTGAAAATCAAATCCTCTGCTTCTACTGTTTTGAAAGGGACCATTTCTTATATGGTATGCAATGACCGCAAATGCCTTCCACCCAAAGAAATCCCTTTTTCCGTTAAGATAACTTCTAAATAAATGATACCTTCGTAAAGCTCCTTCACTCAAAGGATTTTTACAGATTGCATCATGTCGTTTTTTAAAAAGAGTATACCATTCCTTTTGTTGTTGCTGCTAGCCCAGCATTATCTTTTTGCCCAGGACAGCGCCATTGTTCGGTGGACAACTGGCATCAAAAAAATTACTGATCGCGAATATCAAATTCAATTTGAGGGAACCATTCAAAAAGATTGGCATGTTTATGCAGCAGACAGCAAAGAAGGACTGATGGGTTTGAAGGCAACCTATCCTGCTGGTGCTGCGGACATATTGCAATCAAGTATTCCATCTCCCTTTGTTATCCAAAGAGACCCGGTATTTGAGGGCAGCAACAAGCAGTTTGCCACCGATAAGGTTCTGTTGATTCAGCGCATAACGATTGCAGACCAACGGTTATCTTCCCTTCAAGTCAAACTTACCTACGAAGTAGCCAACCAAGAAAATTTCATCCCCGAGGAACAGACGATTGCCGTGGTATTGAAAGCAGATGGACACTCGTTGCCAGCACTGAACATACCTGTGATTGAAACCAATCAATTTACAGCGAATTGCGGAGGAGAAACCCTTTCTGATGCTACAAATGCTTCCAGTGGCCACACTGCTCTTTTTTTTCTGGGATTTCTAGGCGGATTGATTGCCTTGCTGACACCCTGTGTGTTTCCGATGATTCCGCTCACAGTGTCTTTTTTCACCAAGAAATCACCTACTAAGTCGGCAGGCATTCGCAATGCATTGTTATACGGCTTTTTTATATTTATTATTTATGTGTTGTTGAGTTTTCCTTTTCATTTTATTGACAGTGTCAATCCTGCGTTGTTGAATAATATTTCTACCAATTTTTACCTGAATAGTGCCTTCTTTGTGATTTTTATCTTTTTTGCTTTTTCTTTTTTTGGTTTCTACGAAATAACCCTTCCGGCCTCTTTTTCGAGTGGAGCAGATAGCAAAGCGGGTGTGGGCAATGTGCTCGGTATCTTTTTCATGGCACTTACCCTGGCCTTGGTTTCTTTCTCTTGCACAGGCCCTATATTGGGATCGTTGTTGGCAGGCTCATTGTCAGCAGATGGAGGAGCCATGCAGTTGACTGCAGGAATGGCTGGCTTCGGATTGGCTTTGGCCTTACCATTTGCCTTATTTGCCTTGTTTCCGCATTGGCTTCAATCTTTGCCTAAATCGGGCGGGTGGCTGACAACCGTCAAAATCGTCCTTGGATTTTTTGAACTGGCATTGGCCTTTAAATTCTTATCGAATGCAGATTTGGTTCAACATTGGGGATTGTTGAAAAGGGAGATATTTATCGGTATCTGGGTGATGGTTGGGCTGATGTTAACCTTGTATTTATTCGGAAAGATAAAACTGCCCCACGATACCATTCCTGCCAAGATTTCCAAAGGCAGATGGTCACTGGGTCTTCTGTCATTGCTTTTTACTTGTTATCTCATACCTGGGTTGACGCATACGCCGGCTGCTCGTTTGTCCCTTATCAGCGGATTCCCGCCACCATTGTATTATAGTATTTATGAGCAAGACAGCGATTGCATACTGGGGTTGAATTGCAGTAAAGATTTTGAAGCAGCCCTCCAGCAGTCTGCTGCCCAAAATAAGCCCTTGCTGATTGATTTTACTGGGTATGCCTGTGTCAATTGCAGAAGAATGGAGGAAAATGTATGGAGTGACCCGGCTGTCTACCAGCTGATGAAAGACAAGTTCATTTTGGTGTCTTTGTATGTGGACGATAAAAAGCCATTGCCTGTCCATCAACAATTTGTGTATACCACCAAAGAAGGGGTCCAAAAGCAAATTCAAACAGTTGGAGATCGGTGGTCTACCTTCGAAACAGCGTATTTTCAGAACAATGCCCAGCCCTTATATGCCGTCATCAATGCACGTCGGCAATTGCTGTCAAAACCCATCGGATACACGCCCTCTGCAGCCGCATACCTTCAATGGCTGAACTGTTCACTTGATGCCTATAAACAAAATAGCAACCCATAAGGATTGCTATTGAAAGTATTCTAAAAAATTTCGATTGAATTAAAGGGCTATTTGCTTTTCTGTCATCATTTTGCGCAGATTGATCAAGCCATAACGCATTCTTCCCAAGGTAGTGTTGATGCTGGTGTTGGTTAAGGCAGCGATTTCTTTGAAGCTCAAATCTGCATAGTTGCGCAAAATAATCACTTCGCGTTGATCTTCAGGAAGCATATCAATCATTTTTCTAACACGGTCTTGTGTTTGACTAGCCATCATTTTCTGATCTGTTCCAGCCTCTGAGAAATTCAACACCTCAAAAATATCGTGGTCATCGCTGGTTTTGATGCTAGGGCCTCTTTTCACTTTTCTGAAATGGTCTACACACAAATTGTGCGCAATGCGAATAGCCCAAGGTAAAAACTTGCCTTCTTCGTTGTAACGACCTGCTCTCAAAGTGTCAATAATGCGAATAAAAGCATCTTGGAAGATATCTTCTGCTAAGTACTTGTCTTTTACCAGCAAATAAATAGAAGTAAAGATTTTGTCTTTGTGTCTTGCTACCAATTCAGAAAGTGCATTGGCATCGCCATTGATGTAAGCATTCACAAGTTGTTGGTCGGGGATGTTGTTTAGGTTTTTCATAAGACTTCTACGTTTAATTGGTTAGGACTTGGTTTTTTTGGTTTTTTCCAACCAGAGGAGAATTGCGTAGAAGACTTTTGGGTCTGTTTGGCTTTTCACTTTCATTGGATATTGGACCATAAAGGTAGAGTCAAAAAATTCGCTTCCAAATAATTTGAACACAAAAACGACGTTGTTTTAAAAATCGAGTATTAGTGCTCAGGAACCATACGTAGAACTACGCAGTAATTTTGCTTTTACGTATAAAAATCTCAGTATTAACCACATTCTTACGCTATTTTCGTGTTACAAACGATGAAAGAAAAAAAGAATATTTCGACAGTTACAAAGGTTTCAAAACCGAGCGGAAACGACATATTGATCAAGGGAGCCAGGGTCCATAATTTAAAGGATGTTTCGGTAACAATTCCTCGAAATCATTTGGTCGTAGTAACCGGTGTATCCGGTTCTGGAAAGTCGTCTCTCACTATCGATACATTGTTTGCAGAAGGACAAAGACGCTATGCAGAAAGCTTAAGTGCCTACGCCCGTCAGTTTATGCAAAGAATGAACAAACCAGATGTAGATTATATTCATGGTTTGTGTCCGGCCATTGCCATTGAACAAAAAGTAATCACACGAACGCCCAGAAGTACAGTAGGAAGCATGACAGAAATCTACGATTACCTCCGGCTGTTGTATGCACGTGTGGGAAAAACCATTTCTCCTGTCAGTGGTCGAGAAGTGAAAAAGGACGATGTGGGAACTGTGATAAAAGCCATTGAGGCATCGAAAGAAGGGGACAAGATCCTATTGTTGGTACCCTTTAAAATTCATGCCAAAAGAGATATCAAAGAAGAGTTGACAATTTTATTGCAAAAGGGCTTTGCTCGATTGTATAACCAAGGAGAAACCTTTCGCATAGAAGACTTGCTCGAACAAAAAAAAACCAATCCGCTTTCTTCCATTCTTCAAAAAGGGCAATCCGTGTATTTGTTAGTGGACAGATTGGTCAAGTCTGACTTTACAGAAGAAGATGTACATCGAATCAGTGATTCCATTCAAACCGCCTTTTACGAAGGAGAAGGATCGATGTTATTGGAGATCAACCAAAAAAAGATTCTTCCCTTCAGTAATCAATTTGAATTGGATGGCATTCAGTTTGAAGAGCCTGTCCCCAACCTTTTTTCTTTTAACAATCCTTATGGCGCTTGTCCCACTTGTGAAGGATTCTCTCAGGTGCTTGGCATTGATGCTGATTTGGTAATCCCGGATAAGCGCCTCAGTGTATATGAAGATGCGGTGGCCCCCTGGAAAGGAGAAAAATTCAGCGCCTGGAAAGAGGCTTTTATCAAAGCAGCCAAGAAATTTGATTTTCCGGTCCACAAACCGATTGTTGATCTCACGCCTGACCAGCTGCACGATTTATGGAATGGCAATCAATATGTCAATGGCATCAATGATTTCTTTAAAGAAGTGGAACAAAACTTATATAAGGTGCAATACCGCGTTTTGTTAAGCCGATACAGAGGACGAACCCTGTGCCCTGATTGCAAGGGTTATCGCCTTCGCCAGGAAGCCTTGTATGTAAAAGTAAACGAAATGCATATTGGCGAACTCTGTGAATGGCCTGTCAAAGATTTGATGCAGTGGTTTGACCAACTTACATTGAGTAACTACGATCAACAAGTAGCCAAAAGAATTTTAATAGAAATCCGCCATCGATTGCAAACTTTATTGGATGTCGGGTTAGGTTACTTGACCTTGAACAGACTCGCCAATTCATTGAGTGGCGGTGAAAGTCAACGCATCCAGCTGACCAGAAGCCTGGGCAGCAACTTGACCAATTCCTTATACATATTGGACGAGCCTTCCATCGGGTTGCATAGCCGGGATACCGAACGATTGATAGGGGTGTTGAAAGCATTGAGGGATTTGGGCAATACGGTGGTAGTGGTGGAGCACGATGAACAGATGATGAAGGAAGCAGATTATATCATCGACATGGGGCCATTGGCCAGTCATTTGGGAGGAGAAGTCATTGCTACCGGCCGGTATGATCAGATTCTTAAAAACAAAGACAGTTTAACAGGTAACTATCTGTCGGGTCAATTGACCATAGATCCTCCTAAACAAATTCGAAAGTGGAACCGAAAAATCACCCTGACAGGCGCTGTACAGAACAATTTAAAAAACATCAACGTTGATTTTCCTTTACAAATTCTTTGTGCCGTCAGTGGAGTGAGCGGAAGTGGAAAAACCACCTTGGTTAAACAACTGTTGTATCCTGCGCTGCAACAACTCAAAGGAATTTTTCAAGATAAGCCAGGGGCATTCAAGTCGATAGAAGGGGATATTGATTTCATTAAGCAAATCGAACTGATTGACCAGAATCCGATTGGCAAATCCAGCCGAAGCAATCCCATTACCTATATCAAAGCGTACGACGAGATTCGGGATTTGTTTGCACGCCAGCCCATGAGCAAAGTAAGGGGGTTTATGCCGAAGCATTTTTCTTTCAATGTGGATGGGGGTCGTTGTGATGCTTGTAAGGGGGAAGGGGAGCAGGTGGTGGAAATGCAATTTTTGGCTGATGTGCATTTACAATGTGACGTGTGCGGAGGTAAAAGATTTAAAGAGGAAGTGCTAGAAGTTACCTTTCAGGGTAACAATATTCACCAGGTTTTACAAATGAGTGTGGACGAAGCGATTCAGTTTTTTGCGACCGATGCTAAAGACGGCATAGCCATCGCAAAAGCCATTCAGCCGTTGAGTGATGTCGGTCTTGGATATGTACAATTGGGACAATCCTCCAGCACCCTCAGTGGTGGAGAGGCGCAACGAGTGAAGCTGGCCTCTTTTTTGGGTAAAGGAAAATCGCAAGGAAGCATACTTTTTATTTTTGACGAGCCGACTACCGGTTTGCATTTTCATGACATCAAAAAACTGTTGGCATCTTTTAATGCCCTTGTTGAACAGGGACATTCTATCATAGTGATTGAACACAATACCGATGTTTTAAAGAGTTGCGATTGGATCATCGATTTGGGTCCTGAAGCAGGAGTCGATGGTGGATCATTGGTGTTTGCAGGCACACCCGCAGATTTAAAAAAGAAAAAAACCGGACAAACTGCCCGGTTTCTGTAATAGGATTTTTTTACCTAAGCGAGTTGCTTTCCCGGATGATTTTATTGTCTTTGCTGATTCCCTTGATGGCCAAAAATAAAAAAGACAATACGCCTACTTGCAGCAGAGAAGAAAGGGCGTAAGTGCCTTGGTTCAGGGTCAGCGTTTCTTTGTAGTACAAATAGACCGTTCCCAACTCCAGTAAGATACCCAGAATAGAAAGCCTGATTTGCAATCCTCGGTTTTTGTACAGAAAAATGACGATGCTAGATATCACACCAATGGCGATGGTTAGGGTGGTAATATAAAAACTGGAAAAGCCATCAACAGAAACCAATGTCTGTGTGCTGAGTCCATCCTTTATTTGAATCAGGTTGCCGGTAAAAAAAGGAAAACGAAGACCGGCAAAAGCAAATACCGCGGCGGCCAACAGCCAGATGGTTTGAATGCGTTGAATCATATCAGTGAGGTTTCAAAATTTTTGAGTATGGAAGGGCTGATTTTTCAATCACGACCTGCAAACCCGATAAAAATAAAATCAATTATTTCAATTCAGGGTACAAGGGAAATTGTTTCATCAGGTTTTTGACATCCGATTTCACTTTTTCAATTACCGCTTGGTCATCTATGTTCATCAAAACAGTATCAATCAATTCCACTACTGTCTCCATGTCTTTTTCTTTCATGCCCCGGGTAGTCACGGCAGGTACCCCCACGCGAATGCCGCTGGTTACAAAGGGACTCTTGTCATCAAAGGGCACCGCATTTTTATTCAAAGTGATATGGGCTTTGTCAAGTGTTTCCTGGGCTTTTTTACCCGTGATGTTTTTGTTTCTAAGGTCAATCAGCATCAAGTGGTTGTCTGTGCCGCCACTGATGATTTCGTATCCTTTCGCTACAAATGCTTTTGCCATGGCTTGAGCATTTTTTTGCACTTGCGTAATGTAAACTGTAAACTCATCAGAGAGCAATTCGCCGAAGGCAATCGCTTTGGCTGCGATGACATGCTCCAGAGGTCCTCCCTGTGTTCCAGGAAACACTGCCATGTCCAATAAATGACTCATCATTCTGATGTTTCCCTTGGGATCTTTCAGTCCAAAAGGATTTTCGAAATCCTTTTTCATCAAGATGATGCCTCCTCTGGGACCACGAAGGGTTTTATGCGTAGTGCTGGTTACAAAATGACAATGTTCAAATGGCGAGGACAACAGGCCTTTTGCGATCAAACCTGCCGGATGCGCCATATCGCACAAGACAAATGCATTGATTTCATCTGCCACCTTTCTAATTCTTGCATAATCAATATCTCTGCTGTAAGCGGATGCGCCACAAATAATCAATGCTGGTTTTTCGGTTCTGGCTTTTTCTTCCAACATTTCATAATCAATCAAACCTGTTTCTTTTTTGACCCCGTAAAAAAACGATTGATATATTTTTCCAGAAAAATTAACGGGTGAGCCATGCGTTAAATGACCGCCCATGCTTAAGTCTAGCCCAAGGATTTTATCGCCGGGTTGTAAGATTGCCATCATGAGGGCTGCATTGGCTTGCGCTCCACTGTGTGGCTGCACATTGGCGTACTCACAATGGAAAACTTCTTTCACTCTGTCGATGGCCAATTGCTCTATTTGATCTACAATCTCACAACCACCATAGTATCTTTTTCCAGGATAACCTTCTGCATATTTGTTGGTTAGAGAGGTTCCCATGGCCTGCATGACCTGTAAACTGGTGAAATTTTCACTTGCAATGAGTTCGATACCATTGCGTTGTCTCTCTAATTCTTTGTCAATTAAATCAAAAACCATTTTATCCTGTTGCATATATTATTTTTATACTACAAATATAAGCTCCACATCTTAATCAATATATAGGCTTTGCTTGGTTTTGTTCACAAACCATCCCTACGCGGTCAGCCTTATTTCGTTCAAAATGTACTAATTTCACTGCCCCAAACGAAGGAAAGCACATGAAGGCAATTATCCCCGTAGCAGGTGCGGGCACCAAATTGAGGCCACACACCTATACGCAACCCAAGGCGTTGATTCCCCTCGCGGGCAAAACCATCCTCAGTGTCATCGTGGATCAACTGAAAGACGCTGGCATTACTGAGTTTGTGTTTGTGATTGGCTACCTGGGCGAAAAAATACAAGATTATGTCAATGCTCAATATCCTGATTTGACCTGTCATTTTGTGAACCAGGTCGATCGGCAAGGAACGGGCCATGCGGTAGAATTGACCAAGGAGATTATAGGAAATGATGAAGTCATTATTGTTCTGGGAGACACCATCGTTGAATGCGACTGGCAGGAAATCATTGCTTCTCCGCATTCTATGTTGGGTGTAAAAAAAGTTGACGACCCACGCGATTTTGGAGTAGCTGAAATGGATGAGGAAGGAATGATTTCCCGGGTGGTAGAAAAGCCAGCCATTCCCAAGAGCAATATGGCATTGGTGGGGGTGTATAAAATCAAAGAAACCGACTTTCTATTTTCATGTTTATACAGCATCATTGAATCCAATGCTGCCTACGAAGATTTGAATTTAACGGATGCCCTGGATTGCATGATCCAGAAAGGAGCTATTTTTCAGTCCTTCAAAGTGTCCAATTGGTTTGATTGCGGCAAGAAGGAAACCTTGCTGGAATCGAACGCGATTTTGCTGAAAAAATTCGGCGGAAATGTATTCGAAGAAAACGATTTTTTAAATACCATCATCATTCCGCCAGTCAGTGTGGGTGCTGGTTGCATCATTAAAAATTCTGTTATCGGCCCCAATGTGGCCATTGGTGATCATTCCACAGTTACCAATGCTATTATTAAGGACTCTATCATTGGCACTTATTCCAACCTCAATGAAATAGTTTTAAATAGCTCTCTCATTGGCAGCGATGCCGAGGTGAAGGGCGTCAGTCGCAACCTCAATATCGGCGACAATACCGCCATCGATTTGGGAGGCTCTAAGATTTAATGTCCTGTCCATGGAAAAATTCAACAATCGCATTACGGAATTATTCAAGATTGATATTCCCATTATTCAGGGAGGTATGATCTGGGCCAGCGGATGGAAGTTGGCCAGTGCGGTGAGCAATGCAGGCGGATTGGGACTGATTGGAAGCGGCAGTATGTATCCGGCTGTATTGAGAGAACACATTAGACAATGCAAAGCCGCTACCAATAAACCTTTTGGGGTAAACATCCCGTTGCTGTATCCGGATATCGACCAACACATCCAAACCATTATTGAAGAAAAAGTGCCCATTGTGTTTACGTCCGCAGGCAATCCTGCAACCTACACCTCATTATTGAAACAACACAACATTACAGTTGTGCATGTAGTCAGCAGTACCAAGTTTGCCCTTAAGGCGCAGGAGGCAGGTTGTGACGCAGTAGTGGCAGAAGGATTTGAAGCAGGCGGTCACAATGGAAGAGAAGAAACCACCACGATGGTACTGGTGCCGGCGGTCTGTCGTCGTGTAAACATACCTGTTATAGCCGCAGGAGGCATTGCAACTGGACGGCAAATGATGGCAGCCATGGTGCTAGGCGCTTCGGGCGTACAAATGGGCAGCCGATTTATTGCAACCCCAGAAGCTTCGAGCCACCTTGATTTTAAAAAAGCGATTCTTCAGCTGCCTGAAGGCAATACTGCACTTGTCCTCAAACAACTGACGCCGGTGCGCTTGATTAAAAATAGTTTTTATCAGCAAGTGCAGCAAGCTGAACAGGAAGGCGCTTCAAAGAAAATGTTGGAAGAATTATTAGGCAAGGGAAGGGCAAAGAAAGGTATGTTCGAAGGCGATATGGAAGCCGGGGAATTGGAAGTTGGCCAGGTAAGCACATTATTGGATACCATCCAGCCTGCAGGGGAGATTGTACAACAAACCTGGGCTGAATGCAGCTCCTTGTTTACCCACCCACTGAAATAAAATATTTATATTTGTCACATCTTTTCAATTTCAATTTTCCATACATGCCATATTTACAGCGGTTTTTTGTTTTAATAGCCTGTAGTTTGTTTTTGATATTCTGTGGGGTTGGACAAAGTTTTGCCCAAGTGAAACAGTTGCCGACTGGTCTGTTGCCTGGGCTAGATGCTACACAACTCACTCAAAGCCAGCTTTCTGCATTAATGAATGATAAAAACCGACCCAGCGCTGGCAAAGACAAAAATGCCGAAACAGAGGACGGTGACAAACCAGCAAAAGACTCCACGTTGCCTAAGCGAATTGTCCCTAGTAAGACAGCGTCTACTATTGAGACATTTGGGGCAAATGTTTTTTTTGAATCATCGGTAGCTGATTTGTCTGAATTATCAACACCCCCCTTGGATTACCCTATTGGTGTAGGGGATCACGTAATAGTATCTCTTTGGGGTGCAGCCGAGTTTCAAAAAAGCTTCTTGGTTGGAAGAGATGGAACCATTTTCCCAGAAGGGGTGGGCAAAATCAATGTGCAAGGGTTGACTTATGAAGAGATGCGTGCTGTGGTAACAGCTAAATTTAAAAAAGTGGTCCCTGGTGCTACCAAAATCTCTGTTAGTGTAGGACAGCCCCGTTCCATCAACATTAATGTAGTGGGTAATGTCAATAATCCAGGTCCTGTGACCGTTTCTGCTTTTTCCAATGCATTCAACGTGATTGCCAAAGCAGGCGGAATCAATGAATTTGGAAATTTAAGAAGCATTCAAATCAAACGCAACGGGAAGTTGATTGATGAATTAGACGTCTATCAATATTTGGTATCGGGCGACTTAGGCAAGCAAACCTATTTGTCCAACAATGATTTTATAGTAGTGGGGTTTGCTGACAAAAAAATTCTTGCCAAGGGCGAATTCAAAAGACCCATGTATTACCAACTTAAAAAACAAGAAGGGGTTAAATCCTTGATGTTGTATAGTGGTGGTCTCAAGCCAGAAGCTTCTGGAAGTATTGTTCATGTTACACGGATAGAAAATGAAAAGCAGATTCAACGTGATTTGAATGTGCTGAATTTGATGAACCTGAATGGACAAGAATTTGTGCTCGAAGATGGAGATGTCGTGACAGCCGGCAGCATTCGAAACGAATTGTTTAATAAAGTAGAATTGCAAGGCGAAATCAATTACCCTGGCGTATACGAATATCGTTCAGGACAAAAATTATTTGATTTTATTGCAAAGGCAGGTGGGATCACTAAAAGCACTTACTTGTATAAAGCATATGTATTTAGAGGGGCACTGGATCCCTCTAATTATAAACCCGAAAGAATTGAAGTTGACTTGTTGAACCTTCAGAATCAAAACAGTGAGAGCAACATTGAATTGCAATCCAACGACCTGGTTCAGTTTTTCAACAAAAATGAGTTTGAAGAAAAAGAGTATGTTGAAATTTATGGAGAAGTCAGAAAAGGAGGAAGGTTCAGAAGATATGTCGGTATGACCTTGCAGGATTTGTTGTACTTATCGGGCGGATTGAATCAGTCCGCTGAATTTGGCAGACTAGAAGTATCTAGTATTGTCAATATTGATTCTGCACTACATGGTTTGAATCCTACCAAAACGATTGTCAACAGCTATGCAGTGCAGCAAAATTTACAATTGGATTCAGTTGCCAATAAAGTAATGCTTAAGCCTTTCGATCAAGTATTTGTTCGCAAGAATCCAACATTTGAATTGCAGCAGAACATCGAATTGAAAGGAATGGTGAGGTATCCCGGAATGTATTCCCGTTTGGATAAGCAAGAGCGATTGTCTTCTTTCATAGAAAGAGCGGGAGGTCTTACAGAGAATGCGAATAAAATGGGGGCAGTCTTGTTGAGAAAATCTAAAATTGAGTTTAGTGAACTTATTTTTGATTCCTCCAGAATCAAGTTGGATTCCAATGGATTGATCATCAAAGATAGTTTACCCGTTGAAATCAAATACAAAGACAAACCGATTAGCATTGATTTGGATAAAGCATTGAGAAATAAGAATTCCAAATACGATGTAGTATTGCAACAAAACGATGTGGTGTATATTCCTGAAATCGACCCCTTTGTATCTGTAGTGGGACGTGTTCAATCAGCCATTAAAACCACCTATGTGCCCGGACATAAAAACCTTGGATTTTATATCAACAAGGCGGGTGGATTTGGAGTAAAGCCATGGAAAAGAAGAATATATGTCACTAATGCGAGTGGCAAAAGCAAGCGAACCAAAAACTTTTTGTTTTTCCACTTTTATCCCAAAGTCGATAGAGGTTCAATCATTACAGTCCCTGAAAGACCCCAAGGTCAAGCTTTTGGAGAATTTGCCAAAGCAACCCTGATGTCTGCCATCCCAGTAGTGATTAGTGCCATTGTATTCAAATACGTTAATTAACAAATAAATGCCATTATAGTGTCGACTCAACTTAAAAAGGAAATTGTATTGCAATTGTTTCGTAAAAGAATTTTAATTCTTTCGGTTGGCCTTTTTGCTGGCATGGTGATGTGTATTTATGCAGTCACCCAACCCAAAGTATATATTGCAAAAGCGACTGTCTTTCCATTAAATAACACAAATGAAAGCAGCAGCGCTACCAATGCCATCACTAGTTTGCTAGGGCTTTCTGAAATGCCAAAAAGCTTTTCTGCCGAAGCATCCATCAATATCATTGAATTGGCCAAAAGTAGAAATGCGAGAGAAGCCGTTGCCATGCAAAGAATCCCAGCTTTGCAAAACAAGAGAGTGGCCGAATTGCTGATCGAATTGCATAACCAGCAAAAGCTATTTTTTTTACCCGGCATTAAGATGCCCCAAGCAGATGCAGATTTAGCTGCCAAAGGTGCTGAATTGCTGGAAGATGCGCTTGTTCCTAAATTAAATAAAAACGGCATTTTGGAGATTGCATTTACCTGTACCAATGAAAAAATGGCTGAAAAAGTTACTTATGCCTTTATTGAAAAGATTGCCGGATTTTACAAGGAATTAAGAATCAAAAAAGCATTATTGGATTACAATTTCATGGTGAGCAAAGTTGATTCTCTCGACAATGTTTTACAATCTTTCGATGCCAAAGTGGTAGGGATATCGAATCGATCTCTTTTTGTAGCGCCCGAAAAGTTGCAATATCAATTACCCAAAGAAAATGTATCCAATGAAAAAGCCAGGGTTATGCAACAAAGGGCTGCTTCTGTCACCAATAGAGAGGATGCTTTGTGGAGATTGCAAAAGGCTACACCCATCATTGAGATATTAGACAAGCCAACTCCTCCATTTGATTTCAATAAGCCTTCTGCCATTCTTTTTGGAATGATAGGGTTCTTGACTGGAATGTTACTGGCAGCAGGTTTTGCCATTTCGGGTCTGGTATTCGGCAGTATCCGATCAGAAGTAAAAACTTACTTACAATAAATTCCGACAAGGGTTATTTGGAAAACGCCCATTTGATCATCTCTTTCCAACTGGGTTTTTTACCATACATCAGAATGCCAATTCTGTATATTTTGCCTGTTAACCATGTGAAGAATAAAAAGCTTCCCACCAATAAAATCATTGACAATGCCAATTGCCCCAAGGGTATTTGGTAAGTAATCCTTCCCATCATGACAATAGGAGAGGTGAGGGGAAAAATGCTTCCAAACACCGCCAAGCTGCTGTCTGGATCGTTGATGGCCTTGGTCATAATGACAAAACCAACTATAATGGGCATTAAAATAGGGAACACTAGTTGCTGTGCTTCTTGTTGATCTTCGCTCACCACACTTCCGACCGCCGCAAACAAAGAGGCGTAGGTAAGATACCCGCCCAAAAAATAAAATAAAAAGAAGAAAACAATTTTTCCAATAGGGAGCGCAGACATTCCTTGCAGAACCGTTGCAGCCATCGTCATATTTTCTTCGGATTGAACACCCGCTTGATTGATTTGCTGGAGTAAATCAGGAAAGAGAACCGGAATTGCCATTTGCATGCCCAAAATTAGGACCAGCCAAATCAAGAATTGCGTCAAACCAACTGCTCCGATTCCTATGATTTTTCCCATCATCAATTGAAAAGGTTTAACGGAACTTACCACCACTTCTGCAATTCGATTTGTTTTTTCTTCGGTAACACCGCGCATCACTTGTGTGCCATAAACAATCATCATCATGTAAATCAAAATACCACAACCGAAGGATACTGCGTAGCTGATGCCCGCCACACTTTTTTTAGCACCTTCTTTAGATTCCAACAGGTTTTGTACTTTGACCATTTGATCGATTTTGTCAAAAGCCTTCGGATCGATTCCATTGGCTAATAGGGTCTTTTTTCGCAAAGCATCGTTGATGTTTTTTTCGATGGTGTTCATCGTTTGCAAACTGGCCGCTGCTTCACTGTGAAGAATGAATTCAAGGCTATCTGCCTTGCCAGTATGGTCAATGTGCAAAAAAGCCTGATACCCCAGTTTTTTGTATTTTTTAATAAATGCCACTGGGTTTTCCTTTTCAATCATTGTAAAGGAAATTTCTTCATTGTTTTTAAGCAAGCTACTGTCAAAAAGATGAGATTGGTCCAGTACGGCAATGCGTTGTTTTTCGTCACTTCCACTGATTGCAATGGCAATGATGGCCGCGTAAAAACCTATGATTACAATCGGAACCAGCAAAGTGGTCATCAGAAATGATTTTTTCTGAACCCGTGTAGTATATTCTCGTCCAATGACCAATAAGATTTTATTCATATTCGATAAGTTGATAAATAGTTAGATTGATTGGAATTTTCTAGTAGGGCCGCTTTCTTCTACTAGTTGTAAAAAAATATCATTCAGCGAAGGAAGTACTTCATTGAATGATTGAATCTGAAGGCCCTGTTGGATACAATGAGCCAATACAGCATTAGGGGTTTGTTCTGGCGCCAGCTTCAGCATGATTTCATCAGCATGCCGGGAAATGATTTCAAAAAGGCCATCGCTGTGAATGGAGGAAGGGATGATCGCACCCAAACGATACATGTTTTTCTTGAATTGTTGTTTTACCTCGCGCACGGTTCCATCAAGTATTTTTTTGCCCTGGTTTACCAACACAATCTGGTTGCAAATTTCTTCCACTTGCTCCATTCGATGCGTGCTGAACAGAATGGTGCTGCCATTATTAGCCAATGCAAAGATTTCGTCTTTGATCAAATTGGCATTCACCGGATCCAATCCGCTAAAAGGCTCATCCAGTATAATCAATTTGGGCCGGTGCACTACTGTGGTCACAAACTGTAGTTTCTGACTCATGCCTTTGCTCAGGTCTTCCACTTTTTTGTTCCACCAGCTGTCCATTTCAAGCTTAATAAACCATTTTTTGATTTCTTCCATGGCATCCGCCCTGCTCATGCCTTTTAATCTTGCCAGGTATAGGACCTGCTCGCCAATTTTCATTTTTTTGTACAATCCTCTTTCTTCGGGCATATAGCCAATCTGGTTGGCATGGTTAATTGGGTCGAAAGGTTTTCCGTCAAATAATATCTGTCCACTGTCGGGATAAAAAATGCCGGTGATCATGCGAAGCAAAGTAGTTTTACCGGCGCCATTAGGACCAAGCAAACCAAAAATATCTCCTTGTTTGATTTCAAAACTGATGTCGTCAACAGCTTTTTGTGTCGCAAAATATTTTTTAACGGAATGTAATTCCAGCAGATTCTTCATAATAGATGACTTGTTGTAAGTATAAATGTAGCCCCTTTGCCGAAAAATGAAACCTTCTTTTTACATGAAAGGTGTGGATAGATTATGGACGAACAATTTTTTCAATAATAGCGCTGGCAACTCTTTCGCCATCCATTGCTGCACTTACAATACCCCCCGCATAGCCGGCTCCTTCTCCGCAGGGATAAAGGTTTTGTAATTGAGGATGCTGAAGGGTGTCGGGGTTTCTGGGTATTCTGACCGGGCTGGAAGTGCGACTTTCTGTTGCAACCACGATGGCTTCATGGGTATAATATCCTTTCATTTTCTTTCCGAACGCCATCAATCCTTTTTGAAGTGTTTCAAAAATAAACCCAGGCAATACTTCGGCTAGTTGCACACTATTCAATCCTGGTAAATAAGAATGAGGGGGCAATGTACTCGATGCGACTCCTGTACAAAAGTCGACCATTCTTTGCGCGGGAGCCACCATTTTGCCACCGCCCGCCTGGAAGGCGGATTGTTCCACCATGCTTTGAAATTGCATCAGCAACAAAGGATCGTTCGGGTCTGGTTTTAAGTGTTTCAGTGTGTTATAAGCATCTTGCTCATTTACCTGAACTACCATACCACTATTGGCATATGGATTGTTTCTTTTAGATGGACTCCAACCATTCACCACCAATTCGCCTGGTTGGGTTGACGCAGGTGCAATGATACCTCCCGGGCACATACAAAAAGAAAAAACACCTCTTCCGTTGGCTTGTTCTACCAGGCTGTAAGCCGCAGGGGGCAAGTGTTCGTTTCGGGTTGAGCAGTGGTATTGTATCTGATCAATTAATATTTGCGGATGTTCTATTCTTACTCCTAAAGCAAATGGCTTGGCATCAATCTGTATTTTTTTGCTGTGTAGCAATTGGAAAATATCTCGGGCCGAATGGCCTGTTGCCAAAATGTAGGCATCGGCCTTTAATACATTTTTTTCGGCGCTGAGGCAATAACTAATTTGATCACCTTCGATTTGAATGTCGGCGAGTTTGGTGTCAAAATGTACTTCTCCACCACAGTCAATGATCATCGATCGCATGGCCGTGATGATTTGAGGTAGTTTGTTGGTGCCTATATGTGGGTGTGCTTCGTAGAGAATTTGTTCAGGTGCTCCAAAATGCACAAACAATTGCAGAATGCGGTCAATATTGCCTCTTTTATTGCTTCGGGTATACAGTTTTCCATCACTGTAGGTGCCCGCGCCGCCTTCTCCAAAACAATAATTGCTTTCTGGATTCACAATGCCCGACTTGTTCAAAGCAGCTAGGTCTCTTCTTCTTTGTCGGACATCTTTTCCTCTTTCAATCACAATGGGTTGAATGCCTGCTTCAATCAGCTTGAGCGCAGCAAACAATCCAGCAGGTCCGGCTCCAATCACCAGTACTTTTTTGGCCGCAGGGGCTAGTGTATGGAAGGAGAAGGTGGGTAGATTGCGTTGAATGAAGGGTTCATTCACAAAGCAGTTCACCGTGAGGTTGATATAAATCGATTTGCTTCGGGCATCAATGGACTTTTTGAGTACCTCAAATCCGGTAATAGAAGCTCTTTTGACAGACAGACTGTCGGCTATTTTTTGCGAAATCGATTGGTCGTTGGCGGCTTCGTGGGGAAGCAGCCGAAGGGCTATTTTTTGTTGCATGTGTTAGGAAGTTATCCTAAAAACAATTAGGCTTTTAAATATTAGAATGGCAAATCATCAACGGCATCGGGTGCTGTAGAGGAAAAAGTATCCAGGGGTTCCAAATAATCATTGTCAATCTTCCCTTTTCCGCCAGCCGGCAATAGTTGTTCAATTCTCCAGGCGTCCAGGTTGGTGATATAGTTGGTCTTGCCTTCTTTTTCCCATTTGGTTCCCTTGATGTTGAAATAGACTTTTATGCTATCACCTACATTCACACGGTCTATAATGGCTGTTTTGTCTTGAACAGACTGAAATTTCACATAATTCACAATGGTTCGTCCGTTGATTTCATCGGACTTTTCCACCACAAACTCTCTGGTTTTGAAGCTTTCGGTCCTTTGCACAGTGTCAAATTTAGCAATCAATGTACCTGTCATCTCGTAGCTCATAAAAAGGGGTTTAAGAGGGTAAAAATACAGCAATTTCGCCATTGGAAGCACCTCCTATCAAATTTAAGTCAACAGGCTTACAGGTCCTTGGTTTTCCAGCTTAAATGAGGAGTAAAAAAAGACCTTTTTTCTCTTAAAAAATTGTCGTATTTTGAAAGGCAATGCCTGTTCGGCGGATGGCAGAAAGAAAAAGTTAAAATTAATTCACAAAAAAGTTTTTTTTTCAACAATTTCTTTTGATATTCGCCGTCCGACTTTTTTTACACATTAGGTGAATAACTCCTAAGAACTTGTCGGAACAAGGATTAGAACGAATTTAACTCATTATATAAACTGTTTTTTGGGATAATGGAGAAGTCTTTTGAAAAAGTTTGGTTGAACTGTCTGGAGATCATTAAGGATATCGTCGAGTGGCAGCATTTCAAAACATGGTTTGAGCCCATCAAGCCGGTAGCCCTCAAAGATAAAGTGTTGACCATTCAAGTGCCCAGTCAATTTTTCTACGAATACATCGAAGAGCACTATGTAGCCCTTTTGGCCAAAACCCTCAAGAGAGAATTGGGCAAGGAAGCTAGATTGGAATACAGAATCATGGTGGACAGTGGCAATAGCAAAAACAAACCGCTGACCATGGACATACCAGGCAATGGTTACAAGTCTTTTGCCAACAACGAAATGGATTTCCCTTTGGTTATCAACAATCCGGTTAAAAATCCGTTTGTTATTCCCGGCCTGAAAAAGATGCAGATTGATCCGCAGCTCAACAGTGCCTATACCTTCGACTCATTTATTGAAGGGGATTGCAACCGGGTGGCGCGCAGGGCTGGTAAAACAGTAGCTGAAAAGCCAGGAGCTACCTCATTCAATCCACTGGTAATTTATGGCGGCGTTGGATTGGGCAAAACCCATCTCGCTCAAGCCATCGGTAACGAAGTAAAAAGATTGTACAACAACAAAGTGGTGTTGTATGTGAGTTCAGAAAAATTCATCAATCAGTTTATTGATCATAGTCGCAACAATGCCATCAACGATTTCATTCATTTCTATCAATTGATTGATGTGTTGATTATTGATGACGTTCAGTTTTTCAATCGTGCTGAAAAATCACAGGATGCATTCTTTTCTATTTTCAATCACCTGCACCAAAGTGGCAAGCAATTGATTTTAACCAGCGACAAATCACCCAAAGATTTGGAAGGCGTTCAAGAGCGCTTGCTCAGCCGTTTCCGTTGGGGATTGAGTGCAGATTTGCAATTGCCCGATTACGAAACCAAAATCGAGATTTTAGAAACCAAAATGAAACACGACGGATTGGAAATGCCTCGTGAAGTAGTTAAATATATCGCTTACAACATCAACAGCAATGTTCGTGAATTAGAAGGCGCCCTGATTTCTTTATTGGCCCAATCTTCACTCAACAAGAGGGAAATTGATTTGGAACTTGCCAAAAAGGTATTGCGCAATTTTGTCAAATCTTCCAGCAAGGAAATCACCATCGATGCCATCCAGAAAATGGTGTGCGAATACTTCGATGTTCCTTATGACAAGTTGTTGCAAAAAACCAGAAAAAGAGAGATTGTTCAAGCTAGACAGATTACTATGTTCTTGTCAAAGGCTTTTACCAAGAATTCATTGAAAACCATCGGAGAGCATTTCGGCGGAAGAGACCATACGACGGTTATTCACAGCTGCCAAACCGTAAAAGACCTGATGGATACCGACAACTTATTCAAGGAAAGCGTACTGGAATTACAGCATAAGGTTCAGTTGGCTGCCATGTAAATACTGGTCCTGCATCCATACTATTTGATCCAAATCTTCATCGATTTGGATTTTTTTTGCACTAGAGCCAACCATAGCACAGGTGCTGAAATTATTTTAGGTCTTTCCTTATTTTGTTTTGGGGATTATCCGATACAATTGTATTTTTGCTGCCCCTTGCTAGCAGGGGATGGTTACAAAAGGAGAGGTGCCTGAGTGGCCGAAAGGAACGGTTTGCTAAATCGTCGTACGGGTTACACTGTACCGTGGGTTCGAATCCCACCCTCTCCGCAACAATTTTTTAAAATTGATTGTACCATAAAAGGCTACTTTTTTCGTTCGGGATGTAGCGTAGCCCGGTTATCGCGCCTGGTTTGGGACCAGGAGGTCGCAAGTTCGAATCTTGCCATCCCGACAAACAAGAAAAGTCCTGCACGAAAGTGCGGGACTTTTTGCATTCAAGCGTGGCAAGCTTGCTTGCAAAAGCGATGAAGCAAAAAGGACCAAGGCGAGCGAAGCGAGTCAGGGCTTTTTTTAATTGGCCCCCACCTTCAAGATCACCGAAGGTAATCTTGAAGGTTCAAGGTTCAAGATTTAAAGTGAAAGTTTAGTTGAAATGAGCGAGGCTTGATGCGTTTGTGTTTCTCGCCTTCAAGATCACCGAAGGTAATCTTGAAGGTTCAAGGTTCAAGATTTAAAGTGAAAGTTTAGTTGAAATGAGCGAGGCTTGATGCGTTTGTGTTTCTCGCCTTCAAGA
>CANGBQ010000003.1 GCA_947451985.1 Chitinophagaceae bacterium
ATAAACCATTGCATAACCCAGGCCACGATCAACGACATGATGGTTCCAAAAAGATACAACCCCATCATGACCATTCCTTGCAAACTCAAAAAGCCAATATAGATAGCTGGCGGAATCACCAGAGAAATCAGAATTGTATACACCGGCAACCGAGCACTGCAACTCATGAGTGGTGTAATCATGATGGTCAACAGTCTTTCTTTCTTGTTTTCAATGTTCCGGGCGCTCATAATAGCTGGAACTGCGCAGGCAAAACCACTGATCATCGGCATCACGCTTTTGCCATTGAGGCCCACTTTTCGCATCAGCTTATCCGTTAAAAAACTGATTCTTGCCATATAACCCGTGTCTTCCAACAACGTAATCAATCCAAACAGAATCATGATTTGAGGAATAAAAACCATAATGCCGCTGAGGCCTGCTAAAAAACCATTGACAAACAAATCGGTGAATCTATTGTCAGGAAGTGCGCTGGTGGCAAGGCCGGCAAGTTGGCCAAAAAACCATTCTATCCCATCCATCGGAAACCTTGCCAACCAAAAAACACTCTGAAAAAGGACAAACAAAACCACCAACAATATCAAGTAGCCCCATTTTCTGTGCAGCAGCACATTGTCTAGTTTTTCTGTGAACAAAGATTTTTGAAGCGGGTCCGACTCTACAACGGTTTGTTGCATCACATGCTTGATTCGCGCATAGCGCTGCATGATTTCTTCTGCTTGGGTTCGGGTGGCGTTGAATTTATTGCGGTGAATGATGTCTGCAATTTGCGCTTGTTGATGGTTGTCAAAAGCACAATACGCGTGATTGATTAAATAATGAATTGCCATGTAATCGCTGGCAGTGGGAATCATTGCCTGTACCTCCTGAATGGCCTTGGGAGCTAGCATAGAAGTGTAGATAAATGAACGGTTTGTTTGTGAGGATCGATTTTCCGTCACCCATTCAATTGTCTTTTTTAATTCGGCAATCCCTTTGTTTTTGCGAGGGTTCACAGGCACAATAGGAACACCGAGTTCCCTTTCCAATCCAGACACATCAATTTTAGTTCCGCTTTTTTTGGCAATATCCGTCATGGTGAGTGCCACCACCACCGGAAGGTTCAGGTCGATGATTTGAGAACAGAACAACAGATTGCGCTTCAAATTGCTGGCATCTGCTACCAACAAAATCATGTCGGGTTGAATGGTGCTGTCTTGGTTGATTAATACTTTATAGGAAACCCATTCATCGGCTCTTTTCGGATATACACTATACATACCCGGAAGATCTATGAAATTGGCAGTGAGTGAAGGGGAAAGCTTTGATAGGCCGGTCTTTTTATCAACCGTAACTCCGGGAAAATTACCCACTTTCTGTTGAAGACCCGTGAGGGCATTGAACAACGAACTTTTGCCACTATTGGGATTGCCGACAAACGCTATATTGACTGTTTTGTTCAAAGGAGCAAGGTAAATAAGGGGTTGCTACAAAAGTACTATGATTACAGGTGACTTGGTTTACGAATTAAAGAAAGATATGGTTGATTACCTTTGTGATTAAAGAAAGCAACCTAAAGTCGCCACAAGAGTGACTCATACCAACCGGGTGAAATAACGGAGGCTATAACAGGTGACCAAAATCAAATCAGATTAACGCATGAAAAAAATATTCTCTTTGTGGATGATACTCGCCTCGATAACGACAGGGATATCACAAACCCATCCAAAGACAATTAAAAACATAAAGCAAACTGTCTACTATTTGGCCAGCGATCGTTTGGAAGGCCGACGAACCGGAACAGAAGGCGAACGTTTGGCCTATGAATATATTCAAAAGGAGTATCGCAAAGCGGGCTTGGCTACCATCCTAGAAAACAACAGCTACATTCAACCTTTCGAGGTAAAAGAAGGCAGAACAATCGGTACTGAAACCAACGTAAAAATTCTTGGAAAAAATCTTGAAGTCGATACAGATTTTTTTCCTTTTGCATTTTCGGGAAACTGTACTAACCTGTCTTTTGCAAGCGTTTGGAACGATGACAGAATAGTAGTTGCAGATTTAAAAGAGACTATTGAATTAAATAAAGCCAATCCGCATTTTGATAGCAAAGAATATATTATTGAAATCAGTAAAAAAGCTATAGAAGGAAAGAAATCGATGGTCATTGTATATAACACATCTGAAAATAAAGACAGTTTGTTTTTTGATTCAAAAGACAAAACCACCCCTTTAAATATTCCGGTTGTTTATTTTACCAAAAAGACAGTTGACGAGATTAAAAACATGTCTAGTATAAAAGCCGTTCCCTGCAACCTGTCTATTAATGTTGCAGAAAAAAACAGCATAGGCCACAATGTGGTGGGATATATTAATAATGACGCGGCTTATACAGTGGTGGTGGGGGCGCACTATGATCACCTGGGTTATGGACAAGATCACAACTCACTGTACACAGGAGTAACTCCTATGATCCACAACGGTGCAGATGACAATGCCAGCGGTACGGCTGCCATGATTGCGATGATAAAATATTTGCGAAAAAAATCCTACCGGTCATTTAATTATTTATTTGTTGCTTTTTCGGGAGAAGAGTTGGGTTTGTTTGGGTCTAAATATTTTACAGAGCACACTCCCGTAGACCTTAAAAAAATAAACTACATGGTGAACATGGATATGGTGGGTCGATTAAACGACAGCACTCGAGGCCTCACCATTGGGGGGTATGGTACTTCTCCCGCATGGGGAAAATTAATCGACCTACACAACCGCTCGTTTGCCATCAAAATAGACAGCGCCGGAAGCGGCCCGAGCGATCATACTTCTTTTTACAGAAAAGATTTGCCGGTGTTGTTTTTCTTTACCGGTACACACAGCGATTACCACAAGCCCTCTGATGATGCAGAAAAAATAAACTACAAAGGCGCGGGGGATATTGTTCAATATATTCTGTCTGTCATTAAAACAACCACGCAACAAGAAAAACTAGTGTTCACCAAAACAAGAGAAGCGGCAAATACTGGCAAGAGTTCATTTAAAGTTACGATGGGGATTATGCCGGACTATACTTTTAGTGGAATAGGTGTGCTGGTGGATGGCATCAGCGAAGGACGACCCGCTCAAAAAGCAGGTGTTCGAGTGGGAGATATTATATTGCAGTTGGGTGAATTCCCCGTTCAGGATGTACAAAGCTATATGCAAGTGTTGAATAAGTTTAACAAGGGCAACGAAACGTTGGTAAAAATAAAAAGGGGTGCTGAAACGATAGAGGTAAAAATTACGTTTTAATCAAGAGCCATGAAATTAAAAATTGACAACGAATTACTGGCCGAAGAGTTTTTTGAAGGAGCTCACCTGTTGGGTATTGTGGCGCCCATTAAAGAATATCAGTTTACCTGGCACATCAATCAAGTTATGGGCTACCAATTCAGAATCAACAACAGTCTTGAAATACAATTAAAAAAGAAAAACAGAAATTATTTTTTTTCCATTTATGATTATACGATTCCGGGTACATCGATGACGCATTATTTATATCACAATCATTACGATGGAGAGTACCTGTTACCAGAATTTAAACACCTCGATTTTTTATGGCTCATCAAAGGAGAGGAGGTGAGTAAAGAAGAAATCAGTGATTTACAAAATACCCTCAAGTCGCTGCCGGCAGTTCAGTTGGTGAATGAGATGACGAACGAAAAAATTAAAAACAAACAACACTTGATTTTTTAAGATTGCTTATGTGGAAAGAAGAAAACAATCGGCTGTATAAAAAATTTCAATTTGCGGATTTTGTATCGGCATTTGCTTTTATGGAAAAGGTGGCTGTATTAGCCGAAACAATGAATCATCATCCACTTTGGACCAATGTGTATAATACAGTGGAGATTTGGCTAAGCACCCATGACGCCGGCAATATCGTCACAGAAAAAGACCACACCCTGGCCTCGGCCATTGATGGACTTCTTTAAATTTTCACTTCAATTGTTTTAGGTTGCTGTGCCATCATTTTACCAATGGGCCGAACAAATTGTCCGTATCCATGCAGTTTTAATAATTCTATTGCTTCTTCCGCGGCGGCGGGTGAAACTGTAAACAGCAACCCCCCGTTCGTTTGAGGATCGGGCAGCAAGCTGAATGCTTCCATCACATTGACGCCTTTTTCAAATTGTACTTTTTCGCTGTAGCTATTCCAGTTGCGATAAGTGGCATCGGGGACCATTCTTTGCGCCAAGTATTCTTTACAGCTTTCTATCACAGGAATGGTAGCGTAATATATTTCTGCCGAAAGGCCAGCGCCTTCTGTCATTTCAATTAAGTGACCCAATAAGCCAAACCCGGTCACATCTGTCATCGCGGTAACTCCTTGAATCAACCCAAGCGATTGACCAATGCTATTGAGTTGGCTCATCTGTTGAATCATGGTATCGGTGGCGGTAGATGAAATAACGCCTCTTTTTTGTGCGGTAGATAAAATACCTACTCCGATTGGTTTGGTAAGAAAAATAAGATCGCCCTCTTGCGCCGTGTGGTTTCTTTTGAGGTGCTGAATGTTAACCATGCCCGTCACCGCCAAGCCAAACAAAGGCTCTGCAGTATCCACACTGTGACCCCCTGCTAAAGAAATACCGGCTTCTGTACAAGTTGCGCGCGCGCCCTCTAATACTTGTTGAGCGATGGAAGGTGATAATTTTTCTACGGGCCATCCTAGAATAGCAATAGATAAGAAGGGTTTGCCGCCCATCGCATAGACATCACTAATGGCATTAGCGGCCGCAATTTTTCCAAAATAAAACGGATCGTCTACGATGGGAGTAAAAAAATCGGTAGTGGAAATGGTCGCCATGCCATTTCCAATATCATATACAGCAGCATCGTCGTTGGTGTGATTACCAACAAGCAACTTTTTGTCTAACACGCCCACTTGTTCTGTTTGTAGAATAGATGCCAATACAGCGGGGGCTATTTTACAGCCGCAACCGGCGCCAGAAGAATATTCGGTGAGTCGCATAGGTGTGGATGTGGGAGATGATGGCACGATTTAGGATTTAATATGGGAAAGTAATTTTTTAGCATTGGTAAACGAATCAACAGATGCTAGAGAAATATTTTGTAGTAACTGATTTAGCTGGTCTCTTGAATGCAGTGCCTTGGTATAGGTTTTATCATAATAGCGAAGCAACAAAGAGAATGCCTCTTTTAGATTGTTTTCTTTTATACACAGAAGGGTTTGTTTTGTTTCGAAGGGACCAAGCCTTTTTTGAATACGTAAGACTGCTTCACATAGTTTTTCTTTATCCAGTCCAGCATACTCTTCTAGTATGTGTTCAAGTCTTTCTTCAAATGGAATATCTAGAAAAAAAACGGGTTGCTGACGAATGGTTTTCCATAGTGCATGCGGAATGTTCAACTTGCCGATTCTCTGGCTTTCATCTTCTATCCAAAAAAATGGCTGCTCTTCGTTGGTAGCAAGATTGGTTTGATACAATGCCAGTGCCAATTTATTTTCAAACATTTCCTGAGAAGGTTGTGTAGGTTGTCCAATGCCGCCAAAAGCGGAACCCTTATGGTGAGCCAGTGCTTCGAGGTCAATGTTTTTTTCTCCGAGTGTTTGCAGGGCTTGTAGTAAAGGGGTTTTGCCGCTGCCCGTATAACCACCTAACACCTTCATCTGATAGGGCTGTTCAAATTGCTGTAGGGTCCAGTTTCGATAAGCTTTATATCCGCCAATCAGTACATGCACATCAAAACCATAGAGATCTAGGAGCCAAGCCACGCCTGCGCTTCTCATGCCCCCTCTCCAGCAATGAACAATGATGGTGTTGGATTTGGATGTGGCGACATTGTGTTGCTCAATGAGCCGCTCCGCTTCTTCCACCATACTCTTCATCTTGACACCAAAAAAATCAAGACCTTTTTTTATTGCTATTTGCTTTCCTTGTTGTTTATAGGCCGTCCCCACAATTTTTCTTTCTTCGTCGGTAAACAGGGGCAATGAATAAGCATGGGGTATATGCGCGTGTTGGTGTTCGCCCGGGCTTCGCACATCAACAATAGGATGGGTGGGTGCCGCTGCCAAAAATTCTGATATGGTTATTCTTTTTATAGACAACAGTTAAAAATAAAAAGCCACAGTAACACCGTGGCTAGTTAAGTTAATATTCTTTTTGATTATCCATTCATAGAAGTTAAAAACTCTGCATTGTCTTTTGTTCCTTTCATGTTTTTAAGCAACACATTGATGGCTTCTTCCGGATTCATATCCGCCATGTGTTTGCGCAACACCCACATTCTTTGGAAAGTGTCTTTGTCTAGCAACAAATCGTCTCTTCTGGTAGAAGAAGAAACAATATCAATGGCAGGATAGATACGGCGGTTGGAAAGCTTGCGCTCTAATTGCAACTCCATATTACCTGTTCCCTTGAACTCTTCAAAGATAACTTCATCCATTTTGCTTCCTGTATCTACAAGCGCTGTTGCGATAATGGTCAACGAGCCGCCATTTTCAATTTTACGCGCCGCACCAAAGAATTGTTTTGGTTTTTGCATGGCGTTGGCCTCCACACCACCCGACAATACTTTTCCGCTGGAAGGCGCTACGGTATTATGGGCTCTTGCCAAACGGGTAATAGAATCTAATAAAATCACTACATCGTGGCCACACTCTACCAGTCTTTTCGCTTTTTGAAGCGCAATGGTAGAAACCTTTACGTGCTTTTCGGCAGGCTCATCAAACGTAGAGGCAATCACTTCTGCCTTTACACTGCGCTCCATATCTGTTACCTCCTCTGGTCTTTCATCCACCAACACAATCATCAGGTAACATTCAGGATGGTTTTCTGCAATGGCATTTGCCAGCTCTTTCAAGAGCATCGTCTTACCTGTTTTAGGCTGAGCCACAATCAATCCACGCTGTCCCTTTCCGATGGGTGTGAACAAATCCATGATACGAGTACTGAAATGATCTGGCTTGGTCGTCAGGTTTAGTCTTTCGAATGGAAACAATGGTGTCAGGTAATCGAAGGGAACACGGTCTCTTACTTCTTCGGGACTTTTTCCATTGATGGTTTCCACCTTTAGCAACGCAAAATATTTTTCACCTTCTTTAGGGGGACGAACCGAACCATATACGGTGTCACCAGTTTTTAGACCAAATAATTTTATTTGAGAAGGAGACACGTATACATCATCAGGGCTAGATAAATAATTATAGTCGCTGCTTCTGAGAAAACCATATCCATCCGGCATCATCTCCAATACACCTTCACCAAGAATCACGCCGTCAAATTCAATATTAAAAGCGGGTGGTTCTTTTCTGTTGGGATGAACCGGCCTGTTTTCTTTTGCGGGCAAAGGACTTTCGGTTTGAGGCTGTTGCACATCTTCTTGTTGTAACAATTGGGCGATAGCTGGCGGAACAGAAGATGCTTCTGATGTAATCGGCTGCAATTCCTCTTCCTCTAGTTGTTCTAGTTTTGATTTTTTGGGGAGAGGCTTTTTTTCGGATTCTGCCTTTTTTGTTTTAGAAACGGCTTCCTCTGTTCCTTTTACAATGCGCTTCCGCTTGGGTTTTTCTCCATCAGGAGATTTTTTTTCTAGTGCCATAAGTTTTTTTCTGTATGTGTTCCCGGACGTTATTTAAAAGATTTTGTGTTGATTGATTCTGTGTGTCGGGATAAGATCGAGTGGATTGATTAAAAAATTGCGTTAATGAATACTGATACGCTTGTCAAAAAATTGGAGTGGTGAAAAATTAATGCTGAAGGTATGACTTTCGAAGCGACTAGATTGGGATAATCATATCTGTCATATCCAATGCAATATTACAGGGATTTTTTGAAAAAAAATATTTTTTTTACGCTACGATTAAGACGCTCATTATCATGAAAGTAGTGTGTTAAACACCGAAAGAATGAGTATGAAGAAGAATAGCGCGTTTCGGAGCATAAATAAAATTCACCTACCTTTGTTGTATTCTGCGGCACAAATGCCGGTATTTATTGATAATATTTCATTCCAATAAAGGCCTACAGGCCACTCCGTTTTTGATGATGAGGTTCGCTTCATTTCCGCACTCATTTTAATATTTTTATTTTGCTGTTTAAAGATTTGCAAATTATTGAGCCCATTTTGCGTGCGCTCGAACAAGAAGGGTATTCCAACCCCACACCAATTCAAGAAAAAGCCATTCCCATTGTATTGTCCTCTAAGGATCTTTTGGGATGCGCTCAAACCGGAACCGGAAAAACAGCCGCCTTTGCGATTCCTATTTTACAATTACTGAGCAAACCCCATGCGGCAAAACCTAAAGAAAAAGCTATCCGTGCGTTGATTCTTACTCCCACTAGAGAGCTGGCTATTCAAATTGAAGAAAGCTTTAATGCCTACGGAAAAGGTTTGCGCCTACAGCATTTGGTTGTTTTTGGAGGAGTAAGCCAACATCCTCAAACCGCCGCGTTACAAAGAGGAGTGGACATATTAGTAGCTACCCCTGGTAGACTTTTAGATTTAATGAGTCAAGGATTCATCAACCTGAAAGATGTAGAAATATTTGTATTGGACGAAGCCGATAGAATGCTTGATATGGGTTTTGTTCATGATGTGAAAAGAGTCATCACCAAGCTGCCTTCCAAAAGACAAACCTTGTTTTTTTCGGCCACGATGCCCACAGAAATTCAATCTTTGGCGTCGGCTATTTTAACCAATCCTGAAAAAGTTACCATCACGCCCGTTTCATCGACAGCCGAAACCATTCAACAAACTGTTTATTGTGTAGACAAACAACAAAAAAGATCCTTGTTGGCGCATTTACTGCAAGATTCATCAATTGCTTCGGCGCTGGTGTTTACGCGTACCAAGCATGGGGCTGATAAAGTAGTGAAAGACCTGACCAAGGTAGGAATACGGGCAGAAGCGATTCATGGAAACAAGTCTCAAAATGCTCGACAACGCGCATTGGGAAACTTTAAAAATCGTCACACGCGGGTATTGGTGGCTACTGATATTGCTGCTCGAGGAATTGATGTAGATGAGTTAAGCCATGTAATCAATTATGAACTGCCCAATATTCCCGAAACCTATGTCCATCGAATTGGACGGACGGGACGGGCGGGATTGAGTGGCACAGCTTTTTCGTTTTGTGAAAATGAAGAATTGGCTTACTTGCTCGATATTCAAAAATTGATTGGTAAAAAAATTCCGGTTCAGACCGATCATCCTTATCATGTTGAGCTGGTAATGGCTTCCGCCAAAAAAGCCCCCAGCGGCGGAGCGACAACACAAAGAAACCGGAACAATCGTTTTGTGCCTAGAAACAAAAAAAATACCGGTAATTTTTCAAATCAAAAGAGACAGAATTAAAATATCCGTCAATCTGTTTTTATCTTTACAGGGTAAATAGTAAAAGATGTTCAATACACGCATAAAAATCAAAGAGGTAATACAATCTGATCGAGTGGATTATAGCGCAACCGTGATGGGATGGGTAAGAACCTTTCGGAACAACCAGTTTATTGCGCTCAATGATGGTAGTACCAATCAAAATATTCAAGTAGTGGTGGCGCTGGGAATGTTGGAGGAGACCACCCTAAAAAGAATCACCACGGGTGCTTGTATCAAAGTGGTAGGCGAAGTAATCGCTTCGCTTGGCAAAGGACAAAAAGTAGAACTAAAAGCTACCAGCATTGAAGTGCTGGGAGATAGTGATGCAGAAAAATTTCCATTGCAGCCCAAGAAACACAGCTTGGAATTTTTAAGAGAAATTGCACATCTTCGATTCAGAACCAATACGTTTGGTGCTGTATTTAGAATTCGTCATTCTTTGGCTTTTGCCATTCATTCTTTTTTTAACCAAAAGGGTTTTGTGTATGTGCACACACCCATCATTACTGCCAGCGATGCAGAGGGCGCTGGTGAAATGTTTCGTGTAACAACCCTTCCGCTGGATGGGTCTGCTCCTAAAAACGACGATGGTTCTATTAATTTCAAAGAAGATTTTTTTGGAAAGAGCACCAATTTAACAGTGAGTGGACAATTAGAAGGAGAGTTGGCCGCTATGGCCTTTGGAGATGTATACACCTTTGGGCCTACGTTCAGAGCAGAAAACAGCAACACCACCCGACACTTGGCAGAGTTTTGGATGATAGAGCCCGAAATGGCTTTTTGTGATCTGGAAGACAACATGAATTTGGCCGAAGCGTTTATAAAGTATATCATTCGATATACCATGGAGCACAACCAAGAAGATTTGGCCTTTTTGAGTCAACGTTTGGAAGAAGAAGAAAAACAAAAGCCTCAGAGCGAAAGAAGCGAGATGAGCCTGCTGGAAAAATTGGCATTTGTAGTGAACAATGATTTTGAAAGAATCACTTACACAGAAGCGATTGATATTTTAAGAGAGAGCAACCACAATAAGAAAAAGAAATTTCAATACCTCATCGACAAATGGGGAATTGATTTACAAAGTGAGCACGAAAGGTATTTAGTTGAAAAGCATTTTAAAAAGCCCGTTATTTTAACCAACTATCCAAAAGAGATTAAGGCTTTTTACATGCGTCAAAACGACGACGGAAAAACAGTAGCCGCAATGGATATTTTAGCGCCCGGCATTGGTGAAATCGTTGGAGGCTCTCAAAGAGAAGAGCGTTTGGATAAATTAACCGAAAGAATGAAAGAGATGCACATTCCTACCGAAGAGTTGGATTGGTATTTGGATACCAGGCGCTTTGGCGCTTGTCCGCATGCTGGTTTTGGTTTGGGCTTTGAAAGGATGGTGCAGTTTGTTACCGGCATGGGAAATATAAGAGATGTGATTCCTTTCCCACGGTATCCGAAGAGCGCTTCGTTTTAAAACCAATCATATTTTTCTGTCATGCCGAAGAAAAAATACCTGGACTATTTAATGAATCCTTTTGAGCTGATACGAAACAAACGCATTTTACAGGTAAACCCTACTGTGGCGCCTGATAGAAAAGAGATTGCGGATGTGCTCGTTTTTTTATATGAATATGACAACAATGGTTGTGACTTCAACGAACTGAATACTATCGAGGATAGTTTTAAACACCTTCACACGCCTCAAATTAGCTGGATCAATATTGATGGAATAAAAAAAGAGTCAGTTGAAAAAATCTGCACTCATTTTGGGGTCCACCAATTGATTGTAGAGGATATTCTAAGTATCGGTCAGCGTCCAAAAACAGACGAAATCAATGGTCTGCTTTTTTGTGTTCTTAATATGCTTTACTTCAACGAGAAGGATTCTTCTGTTGAGACAGAACAGATAAGTATACTACTGGGAAAAGATTTTGTGATAAGTTTTCAGGAAGACGCATCCAGAGATGTTTTCAACCAACTAAGGGATAAGTTAAAAATTAATGGAAGCAAGGTCAGACAAAACCGTGCTGATTTTTTGTTCTATATGCTGATAGACTCGATTGTGGACCATTATTTTCTTGTTATGGAAAAGCTGGGTAACCGAATAGAAGAGCTGGAAGAAGATATTATTAGACAGGCAAATAAAAGGGCGCTGGCTAATATTAATATTTTAAGAAAGGAAATGATTGTATTAAAAAGAAGTATTGGGCCGGTTAGGGATCTTGTAAACGGAATTTTAAGAAGCGAAAGTGTTCTTATTGAAGAGCGGACCGAAAAATATTTCAAGGATGTGTATGATCATATTACCCAGGCAAATGATTTAGCAGATAACTACAGGGATATGCTGATAAATCTTCAGGATCTATATATGAGCAATGTGAATTTAAAAATGAATGAGGTGATGAAGGTGATGGCTGTTGTTACCTGTTTACTTGCTCCCGCCACTGTAATAGGTGGGATATTTGGAATGAACTTTGAGCGCATTCCTCTGCTACATAACCATTGGGGATTTTTTATCTCAGTAGGGCTTATGTTTACTATTCCCGCTGGAATGATGGTTTACTTTAAAAAGAAAGACTGGTTTTAAGGGGTTGTTTTTTCTTTCTTGAATACCGGTACTGTACTACAAGGCTCTCCATACATCACGCTTTTCACAACCGGGCGTAATTTTTTCGTGATTTCTAGATACGCTTCTTCTGGTATTGGCGTGTCTCCACATCCCTTTATCACCACCCTTTTATCAGCAAATTCAAGTGGGTCGATTTTTTGAATATTCTCGATTAATATTTTCGTCGTTGCTGTTTGGGTGTTGCCTAAAATAATTTCCTGTGCTACCGGCTGTAAGGCACTTACTACCAGCATATAGGCCCACATGGGTATAATGGCGTCGGCACTACAGGTAACCGCAACAATCGCGCTGGTATAGGATTCTTTATTGAGCTGTTGAAGGTTTTGTCTGAATTCTTTTTCTTTTAATATCAAGCCCATGAACAAATAGTCTTTTAAATCAAAGAGCACAACGGGGGCTTTTGGAAAATAATTTTCCAAATCAATGGTTATAATACCGCTTTCTGCAACTTTGTTCACGAATGGCTTATCCATGCTTCAAAATTAAAATAAAAAGCCGGCCCATTGTGAGCCGGCTTTGTAAAATTCTTTACTATATAAGAAATATCTAAAAATGTTTGCTTCTGTTGTCTTTTATGTTCGCTTGTTTTTTAAGCCCCTCAAACCAGCCATTGGTTTGGTTTCTGATGGCAGTCTTTCTAGTGGCTTCGTTTTGAACAATCGCATCCGGTGTTTCTGCGGCTTTTGATTGTATGCTATTTACTTTAACCAAAAACACGCCGGTGGTGCCTTCTATTACAGGAGATACTTTGTTTTGAAATTCTTTGTTAAAAGAGGCCCCAATTAATTTGGGTTCAACTCCCACGCCGTTCACAATTTGTGCTGTAAACGTAAGGGTTGAATCTTGTCCCGCAGTTTGAATAGGCTTTTTATAGATAGAGGCAACTTTTTCAAGTGTTGGTTGATCACCTAATTTTTTAATAATAATCTCCGCCTTTTTCTTGTTGCGAATAGTGGCTTCGCAACCAGACCTTGCAGTAGCGGCATCCTGTGTGCCCTCTTCATTAACCTTATCAAGGGTGGCTACAATAAATTGTTCGCCAATACTAAAAGGCTCGCTCACTTCTCCTACAGAAGCCTCGAAAGCCCATCTTACAAGGCCCCTGGCGTCTTGTAACGCGCCTACCGAAAAATCATTTTCTTTTATCAGATTGGGCACAGATGTAAGGCTAAGGCCGTTTTTGGCGGCATATTTTTCCAAGCGGTCTTTGGTTTTTTCTGCAGAAGCTTTTGTAGCAGAAAGGCTCGCTTTATTAACTGTAGCGTCGCTGGGTATAATTTCTTTGGCAACAAACGCAATTTTATACGCTGGCTTAAAGTTGATTTGTTTAATAATATCCACTACGTGATAACCAAACTGTGTTTTCACCACTCCCTTGGTCCCAGTTGATTTACTAAAACAAAAATCATTAAACTCAGGAACCATTGTTCCGTAACCAAAAGTTCCTAAATCGCCGCCCTTGTCTTTGTTGCTGGCATCGGTAGAATAACGTTTTGCCAACTCGCTGAAATCAGCCCCTGTTGTTATGGCCTTGTAAATACTGTCGGCAAGTTTTTTCGCTACTTCTTCTGATGCGATGGGTTGTCCTGTTCTTGGATCATTGGTTCCGATCAAAATATGTCTTGCTTGCACACTGTCGGGTAGTTGTTTGGTTCCGATCATTTTAGCGAGCACATAGTTTTGTTTGTCAACATATGGACCAAACACAGTACCAGGGCTTAGTTTAATAAGGCTGTCTGGTATAGAAGTATTTAATTTTTCTTTCGGTAAGTATTGGTCTGTAAATTCAATACTCGATACATTTCTTGCAACAAAAGCTACCGCATTGGTATCTGTTGTAAATGATGCTTTTAAAGCAGTCAACTGGGATTGCGCAACCGCGCTGTCTTCTGAACTGGGTAATAAACTAAAGGTTATATAAGATAGATTTCTACCTGCCTCTTGTTTGAATAGTAGTTTGTTTTTGCTTACATAATCAACTACCTCTTCGTCTGACACCTTTATGGTGCTGTCAGAAATTTCATTATAAGAAACGGTGGCAAAAGAAATGTTTGCAAATTGTAGTTTATCGGAGGTTTCTCTTTCTTGCATCCAGGTTGGATAATAGGCGCTTGCGTTTAATAGGCCTGTATATTTAGAAACAGCCGTACTGATTTTAAGCGGGTCCACAATTTGTGTATTAACGCCCTCTCTTTGTTCTCCCTTCAGCTTTTGAATATTTTTTAGGGCCGCTTGCGCTTTTTTAAGATCTAACTTTCCTGTGATAGAATCCCGAAGGCCTTGTTCCTGTAATAGCGGGTTAGAGGGTTCGTTGCTTAATAATATATAGGAAAGCTCTTTGGCTGTTAGTTCAATGCCCAATTTTTTTACCTCCGCAAAGAACACTTTTTCTGCTACCACCTGGTTCCACATCTGTTCTCTGATTTGGTAAGTTTGGGTGCTGTTGGGCGCCTGTCCTGTTCTTTGAGTTTGTTGGTCTTCGGCTTGTTTAACCCGCTTATTAAATTCGGCTAACTCTATTTTATCGCCATCGACAGATCCTACGCTGGTTGACATAGAGCCAAATAGCCTATTATTGCCTTGTTTGGCGTCCATTAAAATAAAGCCTATTAAACTGAGCGCAATCACCACAATTACAATGGCTGCACCTTTTTCGCGGATACTTTGAATAATTTGCATATAAAAATTGATAAGGTTGGCAAAAATAAGATAAAAATAGGGATTCGCAAACAGGATAAAATAGCTTAAATCTCATTATAAATCAACCTATTAAGAAAAAAATAAGCTTAATTTTTACATAATTCACATAAGTCTTGTTGATAAATAAAAATATTGTGGAAAGGTGGCTTTTTGTAAAAATGTAAGATGAATAATTGGTGAAGAAAAAACACTAAAGATGATTTTTATCATACACTGAGTGAATAAACCGGTTTTTATACCCAGCAATTAACATTTGTATCAAAAAAAATGTCTCTTTTATTTTTCCACTATTTCATTTAATCAAAAGTTGTTGATTAAATATTAAAAGAATTGATATTAAAGCATTGTTTATTATTTAAAACATGTTAATTAAATGTTTACACCTGTTAATAACCGATTAGTTTTAATTTTACAGGGTTATTATTTTGTAGAATATCCACTAATTAACAGACATAATAGTAATAGGTGATTATATAAATAAATAGTATTAATACTTATTATGGTAGATATACACAATATCGAATTACAAAAATTAAATCTTTTAGAAAAAGGTTTTCTTGATATAAACATCGATATTACACTCGATTTATTTGCTGAAATAGAAAAATTAAAAAGAGAAAAAAATGCGATTATACTAGCTCATTATTATCAAGAACCAGATATCCAAGATATTGCGGATTATATCGGTGATAGTCTTGGTTTATCACAAAAGGCAGCTTCTACCGATGCGGATATCATTGTTTTTGCCGGTGTTCATTTTATGGCAGAAACAGCCAAAATTTTAAACCCCAATAAAAAAGTATTATTACCTGATTTGCGTGCAGGTTGCTCTTTAAGTGATTCTGCCCCACCTGAAAAATTTAAAATATTTAAAGACCAGCATCCAGATCATTTGGTTATTTCTTATATCAATTGCAGTGCTGGTATGAAAGCCCTTAGTGATATTATTTGTACTTCTTCTAACGCCCAGAAAATTGTTGAAAGTTTACCTATTGAGCAACCTATTATTTTTGCCCCCGATAAAAATCTAGGCGCTTTTATTAATAAAAAGACCGGAAGGAATATGTTGTTATGGAACGGTTCCTGTATGGTTCATGAAATATTTAGCGAAGAAAAAATAACCAAGTTAAAAATCCGTCATCCCCATGCTTTATTAATTGCACACCCTGAATGTGAAGAATCTATTTTAGCCCTAGCAGACTATATAGGAAGCACCACAGGCCTTTTACAATTCGCCGAGACTCATCCTTCCAAAACATTTATTGTGGCCACAGAATCGGGGATATTGCATCAAATGCAAAAAAATTGTCCTGATAAAATTTTTATACCCGCACCCCCCAATAATCAGTGTGCTTGTAATGACTGTCCTTATATGAAACTTAATACATTAGAAAAATTATATCTATGTATGAAATATGAATTACCAGAAATTACAATGGATGAAGAATTAAGAATAGCTGCAAAAAAGCCTATAGACAGAATGTTGGCTATTAGCGCACAATATGGATTATAAGATCAAAGGTTGTTTTGAATATACGTATTTAAGCGTTCTTGAATATTTGCTCTAATATTCATATAAAACAAATTAATATCTCCTATATGAAAGTTTTTTTGTCTGATAAATATTTTTCCAAAAACATTTGGTTTGCACGCCCATAAAATATGGCCACTGATTTTGGCATTCACTACGCCTGGAATAATTTTATTAAAATTCTTTAATACACCCCCTTTATTTAAGGAGGAGGGCGCTTTTGAAGAATCTGTTGTCCAGGTTAGCGGATTCACTACTACCGACTCATAAGATTCCTTTTTTATATATTCTGGTACATACCCATTTTTATACGTTCTCCAACTTACGAAACAGCCTGTTGCGTTTGCATCTTTACAAACAGGAATGGATGTAAAATAATTTTTTGGTATTGGCATCCCAACAATGTATGCGCAAATTAATTTTTTACTTAACTCCTTCCCCTCAAAATAATTTTTTAATAACCTCGCTGCATGCACTGTTCCCTGGCTATGGGAGGCGATGATAATTGGACGCCCTTCATTATAGTGAGCTAAGTAATATTGAAAAGCGGCGTCAATATCTGCATAAGCCGTATCAAAGTATGGCTCAGCTGTTTTTTTGTCTATATAAAAGGATTTAATATGCGCTTGCCTATACCTGGGTGAAAAAACCCTGCACCTTGCATTAAATGCACTTGCCTGATATAATATTGAAGTTTTATCTGTTTTATCATTTATTACCCCATCATTCACAGACGCATTCCAACTTGTAAAATTATCATCTGTATAGGTGGTGGGATAAATAAAGAACACGTCTGCCACAGAGTCTTTAATATATTGATTCCTTATAGGGGCCGGAACACTATCAGAGGGGTCTTGTTTCCAAGGGTGTGCCGCCCAATAGTATAAATTTGAATAATCAGGAGCTTGATTCACTTTTGAGCTATAAACCGTTACATTGGGTTGGGCTTTGCCTCCTATCATTATCAATAACAGGCTTATTATAAAAATTACATTTTTCGATTTGTTTTTTTGCATTTTTCAAATCTACGCCCCCCAACCGAATAATTAAAATATTAAAACCTAACCTTTATCATCTTGTCTAATCTTTTCTGTATTTTTAATATGTACCTATAATTATTAATATCCCTTTGATTTTTTTCAGGCACATATCCTTTCTAAAGCAAGTTTTGTTGTATACCCTAACAGCTTTTGGGGGCCCGCAAAGTCATTTTGCGATGATTCTAAAAACCTTTGTAAAGAAAAGAGCCTATTTAACAGAGCAAGAACTCATTGAATACAATTCTTTTTGCCAAATATTACCCGGCGCCTCCAGCACCCAGTTGATTACCCTGATTGGTTATAAACGAGGCGGTGTCCCCCTGGCAATTGTTACACTTATTATTTGGATACTTCCTGCTTGTCTACTTATGGGCGCTCTTTCTTTTGTGGTGAGTGCCCTTCAATACACACCCTCATCCAAAACGCCTTTCGGATATATAGAACCAATGACTATTGGTTTTTTGTTGTTTTCTACTAGTCGCGCATTTGTGTTGTCTATTAAAAATTACATTACCAGGGTGATTATGCTTTTATCCGCAGCCTTGACCTTCTGGTTTTTTAAAACCCCATGGATTTTTCCTATTCTTATTATTATTGGTGGGATAGCCACTAATTTTAGCAACAAGCGTATTGTTGAACAAACCCAGGTAAAACCCCGACAAATCAGGTGGACGAATATCTGGTTGTTTGTGTTGATTTTTGCCATTGCTGGTTTTCTCAGTGAAAACGCACGAAAACAAGAATGGGAAAGCAGAAAAGCATATAATCTTTTCGAAAATTTTTACCGCTTTGGAAGTTTTGTTTTCGGAGGAAGCGACGTGTTATTGCCCATGATGTTGGATCAGTATGTAGCTCGACCACACTTACAACCTGCTACCGACTCTTCTAGTATTAAAATTGAAAAAGGAGCGTTATTAACCGGATACGGTATTGTTCGCTCTATTCCCGGTCCGGTTTTTTCGGTAGCTTCTTATGTTGGCGGGTTGGCTCTATCAAAAGAAGGCAAGAAAAGCCAACTTATAGGTACCATAATCGGCTCCATTGCTATATTCTTACCGAGTGCTTTATTGGTGTTGTTTTTCTTTCCGGTTTGGCAATATTTAAAGAAATATGTCGTGGTGTATCGGGCCCTTGAAGGAATCAACGCAGTAGTCGTGGGTGTAATGATTGCAGCAAATGTCTATTTGTTTTCTATTTCTTCTTTTTCTTTCAGCAACCCCCAGTCGTACCTTTCTTTTTTGGTTACCGGTTCTGTGTTTGTATTGTTGAAATATACGAAATTACCAGCCCCCCTATTAGTGGTTCTTTGTTTATTGTTGGGGTGGATTTTCTAGTGCAGATAGGTAATACCCATTTTTCTCTATAGATTCTTCCACAGTTGGAGGCACTAAAAACCGAATTGATTTTCCCGCCCGCAGTAAATTACGTATATGTGTAGACGAAATATCAAGCAGTGGCGCTTCTAGTAATGTACAATTAGGATAATTATCTATTTGCACTTCAAAACCCGGACGTTTATAAATATAAATTGGATACCCAACAGCAATTACCTCTCCATTTTTCCATTTATGGATGTTCTGAAATCCATCACTCCCTAATAAAATACAAAAAGTGGTGGCGGGGTGCTTTTCTTTTAAATAGGCGAGCGTGTTAATGGTGTAAGAGGGCTTGGGTAGTGAAAACTCTACATTGCTAGCCCGAAGGCTCTTACACCCCTCAATTACCTCTCGAATCATATTTAATCTATGTTGTTCGTGTAAGAGCGCTTGGCCATTTTTGAAGGGGTTCTGTGGGGATACCACAAACCACACTTCATCCACATCGGTGGATTGCGCTACATGCTGGGCAATGATTAAATGCCCGATGTGAACAGGATTAAAAGATCCAAAATACAGCGCCACTTTCATATTAAACAAAATAATCTATATAATCTCTTCTACTATAATATGTTCTGCCTCATCCAAACGAAGACTCAATGTATAGCCAGCCACATGAACAGATATAGGATCTTTTAAGGGGGCTATCTTTTCCACCACGATCCTTTCTCCTGGGATACACCCCATTTCCATGAGTTTTATAAACAATTCATCGCTTTCAAAAGACTTAATAACCGCCTGTTGACCCACCCCTAGGTTTGATAACTTCTTAAATTCACCCATAATTGCTATTCATCGAATGTTTTGTAAAGATAAATCAATGATAATCTTATTATTTTCGAATACAGAAATAAGTATATGAATATTTCCTTTCATTTTTTAAAACCCATTAGTCTTTCAAATAGACAGCAGCTTAAAAGATTTATTGAGAAGCTTTCAAAAAAGGAAAAGAAGAAAATCAACTCTTTAACCATTGTTTTTTGTGCTGACGATTATTTATTACAAATCAATCGTTCTTTTCTATCTCATAACTACTACACAGACATTATCACTTTTGATCTATCGGATAAAGACAGCCAACTCATTGATGCTGAAATATATATAAGCGTAGATCGAGTTAGGGAAAATGCCGAATTACACCAAACCAATCTTAAACAAGAGATTCACAGGGTTGTATTTCATGGTGTATTACACTTGTGTGGCTACAAAGACAAGAGTGCTAGCCAAAAGAAGACCATGAGAAGTAAGGAAGACCAATACTTGGCTCTCTATTTTAAATAAACCATGTTCCACGTGGAACAATTTCATTAAAAAAAGGGGGGGGTGTTTCTAGGCTAGGTTCCACGTGAAACACAATAGCTTTCCTTATTATAATCCCTTACCTGTATTAACTTTGCGGGCTACCTATGTTCAAAAAATACGATGTTATAGTTGTGGGAGCTGGCCATGCAGGTTGTGAAGCCGCCGCCGCTGCCGCTAATATGGGCAGCAAAGTTTTGCTGGTTACCATGAACATGCAGACCATTGCACAAATGAGTTGTAATCCCGCTATGGGGGGAATAGCCAAGGGACAGATAGTAAAGGAGATAGATGCCATGGGGGGATACAGTGGGATTGTTACCGACAAAAGCATGATTCAGTTTAGGATGCTGAACCGATCCAAGGGACCGGCCATGTGGAGCCCGCGTGCCCAAAGCGATCGCATGTTGTTTGCTTCCACTTGGAGAGAAATGCTTGAGAATACCCCAAATGTTGATTTTTATCAAGATACGGTTACCTCTCTCATCATAAAAGACGGAAAAGTTGCTGGGGTAGTAACGGGCATGGGCCACCAAATACCCTCCAAAACAGTGGTTTTAACCAATGGCACCTTTCTAAATGGCATTATACATATTGGTGAAAAGAACTTTGGTGGTGGCCGGGTAGCTGAAAAAGCAGCAACCGGTATTACCGAACAATTGATTTCGCTGGGTTTTGAAAGTGACAGGCTAAAAACCGGAACGCCCCCCAGAATAGACGGCAGAAGCCTGGATTACTCTAAAATGGAGGAACAAAAAGGGGATGATGAAATAGTGGGTTTTAGTTTTTTATCTCATCCTCCCTTACTACCCACCCAACAAAGAAGCTGTTGGATTACCTATACCAACCAGGCGGTTCATGATATTTTGAAAGACGGTTTTGATTCTAGTCCTATGTTTAAGGGTAGGATCCAGGGCACGGGCCCTAGGTATTGCCCAAGCATTGAAGATAAAATCAATCGATTTGCAGATAGAGATCGTCACCAGTTATTTGTAGAGCCAGAGGGTTGGAATACGGTGGAGATTTATGTCAATGGTTTTTCCACCTCCTTATCAGAAGACATTCAGTATCAAGCACTTAGAATGGTTCCCGGTTTTGAAAACTGTAAAATGTTCCGGCCCGGCTATGCCATTGAATATGATTATTTTCCTCCTACGCAACTACAATTTAGCCTAGAAACCAAGGGGGTTGAAAACCTCTTTTTTGCCGGACAAATAAATGGTACCACCGGATACGAAGAAGCGGCTTGTCAAGGATTAATGGCCGGAATCAACGCCCATCAAAAGTCCATTCAACAAGCGCCACTGGTTTTAAAGCGAAGCGAAGCGTATATCGGCGTGTTGATCGACGACCTCATCAACAAGGGAACCGACGAGCCATATAGAATGTTTACCAGCAGGGCAGAATACAGAACGCTTTTAAGACAAGACAATGCAGATATGCGCTTGACGGAAATAAGCTACAAATTAGGATTGGCCAGTCAAGAGCGCATGGATCGCCTGCAGACCAAAAAACAACAGGTCGAAACCATTAAGGAGACGCTTTATCAAACCAACCTTGAGTCGACAGAAATCAATGACTATTTAGAAAGCGTTTATTCTTCACCGTTATCAACCAAACAAAAAGCTGCCCAAGTTTTATTAAGGCCCGGTATAGACCTTCGCTCCATGATAGCAGCAGCCGATTCTATTCAATCGCTGGGCACTTATGACCCAGAAGTGTTGGAGCAAGCAGAGATTCAAATAAAATACGACACCTATATTGAGAAGGAAAAAGAGTTAGTGGAAAAAATGAGTCAACTTGAAAACCTGTTGATTCCTGAAAATTTTAATTATGCTAAATTGGTTTCGCTGAGTACAGAAGCCAGACAAAAATTTACTAAAATACAACCCCGCACGCTCGGACAAGCCTCCAGAATATCGGGCGTAAACCCAAGTGATGTGCAAATATTGATGTTGTATATGGGCAGATAGTGTGTACTCAAAAAATCAAATAGACCGTATTTATGCTTGAAAAAGAAAAAAAATTCAAAGACATAGAAAGCTGGTTGCTTTCAAAAGGATTAAACATTGAGGCCAAAGACGAATCGCGTCCTTGGGGAGGTTTTTTTGTCATTACCGAATCGACCGCAGCCTTGTTTATTGATTGTTTTTTTTCCAGCTTGGACAAAAACAGCCTTTTATCCGGTAAAATCAGCCCGAAGATTTTGCTAGTGGCTCCTCATAAAAAACTGAGTTGGCAATATCACCATCGTCGTGCGGAATTGTGGAAGCTGGTAGACGGATCGGCGGCCATTGTAAGAAGTCAAACCGATCAAGAAAACGAAGCCCAACCCATGACCATCGGATCCATTGTTTCGCTTCAACAAGGCGAAAGACATCGTTTGGTTGGAGCAGAAGAGTGGGGTATTATAGCGGAGATCTGGCAACACACCGACCCTGCCAATCCCAGCAATGAAGACGACATCGTTCGTATTCAAGATGACTTTGGAAGATAAGATATCTGCGAAGGGTATTGTGCAGAGGAGGAAACAATACATTCGTTTTTTATCATTCAGTCGACAGTGTTTCTACCGCCACCAAACGCCTCCCCCGCACCACCCAACACACCTAATCACTAACCCTACCGCCCAATAAGAGTAGCTCGTTCACCTGTACTTCGGTAATATATTTTTTGTTTCCTTCCTTGTCGGTATAATCTTTGGTGATCAATTTTCCCTCCAACGCAACCTCGCTTCCTTTATCAAGATATTTTTCGGCTACTTCAGCCAGCTTTCCCCAGGCAATAATATTGTGCCACTGGGTTTCTTTTACTTTTTCGCCCTGTTGGTTGGTATACATTTCATTGGTTGCAATGGAAAACTTCACCAGTTTTTTACCAGAATCTACATTTCTTATTTCTGGCGCTTTTCCTAGGTTTCCAATTAATTGAACCTTGTTTCTGAGAGAGTACATATTGATTTGTTTATGGTTTAAAAATAAATTCTGCAGACAATCGACGTCAATTGTTCACACCACAAATATGGGCTTCGCTAAAACCGGTAGTCGGTTTTTATTCGTTTGTTGTTGAAAATAACCGAATGTAAGAGGGAAAAACCCCGTTTATAAAAGAACTCCTCGAAGCAATTTTGATAAAACAAAACACCTATGATTCCTTCAGCAGAAAAAAAATGTGTCGCTTGTCAAAAAAGCATCCGGGGCAGAACCGATAAAAGGTTTTGTAATGATTATTGCAGGAACAGCCACAACAACCAGCTAAAGGCGCCCTCCAACAACCTGGTTAGAAACATCAACCACATTCTCGCTAAAAACAGGCGCATACTGGAAAGCCACGTTCCAACAACCGCCGAGATGATTAAAATTAAAAAAGAGCAATTATTACAAGAGGGATATTACTTTAGGTATACCACCCACCAGTACCAGCACCCCAAAGGATCGGTGTATCATTATTGTTATGAATTCGGATATCTTTTATTGGAAAAAGACTGGTGCTTGATTGTCAAAGACAATAATATATTATAAATCCAACCGGAGCCGCGAAATTTAATTAGTGTTGATTTTTTTCTCTTAAGGTTACAGAATTTCCGGCCGTTCCGGTAATCAATCCTTTGCAATTTTTGCTACCACAAGAGCAGTTGAATGGCTCCATGTGTTCATCTAGAAAATCTGCATAATCGAGGGTAAGCTCTTCCCCGTTTTTGATGGGTTGTATTGATACTACATCCAAGCCCCGATAAGCGGTATTGGGATTGCAACTGTGATTCTGAGGAGCCCATTCTGCGGGATGATTGTCCCACAATAAAAACACTTCATTGCTGACCGGATAGGCATATCGTTTAAAGTTTTCAATTTCTTTAGCCCCCCAGTTTTTGTGAATATAGGATTTGGTAGCCATGCGTTGTGGCCGCTCTTCTCCTTTAAAAATCACTTCATTGACCGCAATATCCCGGTTGGCATAAATACCATATCCAGCAATCGCATTGCCGCGCATGGTATATTTTTTTTGTTTTTGTCGATGTCTTTCAATGCCCTCTGCTATAATGTGATGCAAAAAAGACTGCTGGCCGGTGCCATCATACAGAAGAATATGATCGGCCGAACCCTCATATCCGCTGGAGTAAAACACAGAACAGGTAAAATTAATTTCTAAAAAATACAATACACCCTCTCGGTTCATTCTGAAATCCAATCGGGCATATCCAACCCCGCCAAACCCTTCAAAAATATCGGTGGCAGCTTTTTGCAGTGTTTCACAAAGCGAAAAATCTTCTACCGGTACATTGGCTTTTGGATGCAACTCTGATGTTTTGAGCGCATAGGTTTTAAATTTCCTTCCTTCCGGAAAAACATATTCTACCGGTCTGAAAACCGTGGTGCCGGATGCATTACCCGGGTTGGCCGCCAACATCACCGTAAACTCTCTGCCGTCCACATATTCTTCTATGAGAAGCGGACCAAACTCTTCTATAATATCAGCCACTTTTTGTTTGAGCCCTTGCTCGTTGTGTACCAACGAGGCCTCATCTATACCCAAACTATCACCTGCTTTTGCGGGTTTAACAAAAAGCGGGTATTGCAAACCGATGGTTTTTGAACCAATCTCCTCCATTGAATCAACCAACACATAACTCGGACTAGACACACCTTGTGTATAGGCTACGTATTTCATGAGTTCTTTGGGTGGATCATATAAATTGCTGGTGGGTCCTGTAAAAGGAAGATTCAATAATTCTAAAAAATATATCACATCAATAGAAGGCACTTCCCACTCTAAATACCCCTCACAAAGATTTACATAAACATCGTATCCTTTCTTACTAGATTCTTTCAACTGCTTAAACGTAGTCAGCTTATTTAAAAAGATATGATCGACCGCAGCGTTTGGTAGCAGTGCGGAAAGATTTCTGGGTGGGTCATAATGCTGGTAATCTACACCAGAAGTAGAGTAGTCTGGCTGCAGCACACACACCTGAAGGGGCTTGCCGTCTGTTCGGCTTGGCAAAGAAGTCAATTGTTTTTTTTCTCCCATGAATATTATACGCTCGACTTATGCGCGCGCGTCAATCGATTTGTTAAGATAAGACAGTTTTTTGATGGCGGCTCTTTTGAGTGCGTCTGTAATGATTTCTTCCACCAATTGGGTGAAGCTTTTTCCAGATGCTTTTAAAATGGCCCCAATAGAGGTGTAGTTTTCATCTTCACTGATACCACATTGCGCATTTACTTCCAAAACATACAGCTCTTTGGTGTTGGCATCCATGCGAATATCCACTCTAGTATATCCTTTTCCTTTGGTAGCACAATAAGCATCCCAACTGAGTTGCTGAATCGAATCAATCAATGCTTCGTCCGGTCTTTTGTATTCATAAAAACTATCTCCATTGGGCATGGCGCTTTCGTTTTCATAAATTTCCCAAAGCCGATCAAAGGACAAAAACTTTTCAGTTTCGGGTAAAGATGCATGAAACACTCTTTCCACGGGTTTATACACAACAGCCTCATCGGGTCTGTCATAGGAACCACTGATAAATACTGTGTATTCCGGACCGGTAACAAATCGTTCTGCTATCATTCCATCAGCAGCTAGGTTCCACCCCCGGTACCCATCAAACAAATCCTGCAACAGTGTTGCTAACTCCTCTTCGTTGTGTACCACATTTTTAATCCCTACTCCCATGCTGCCACCCGAAATAGCTGGTTTAATAATCAATGGAGTGCCCAGTTTATTGATTAAATGGATTCGATCAATGTCTTTTGTATGAATGCTTTCCCAAGGAGCGTTGCGAACGCCCGCCGCATCAAAAGCTTTTTTCATGGGAATTTTAGAAGTGGTAATGGTATAGAAGTATTCGTCTGCACCTGTGTAAACCAATTGTTTTTCTTCCAACAGTTTGACCACCGACACCCCGGGCGTTCCGTTGACTTCGTCTCCATCACAAAGATTGAGTACTATCGGAAACATTTCCCCCTGCTTCATTTCGGTTTCAATTTGTTCGATGATTGCAGCATAGGTTTCCATGCTTAGCGGTTGCCAGGCCCAGGGCATTTTCAACCCTTCAAACACTTTTGTGTATTCTGCAATGCTTTGAGTAAAGTCGTAATAATAATCAATGTTTTCGTCTGTTGATTCAATCGAAGGCGCCAATACCCACACTTTGATGGCGCGGTCGTTGATAGCAGCAAAGGATGTAGATTCTTCTTGCATACAGGTTTTGACTATTTCCTACTCGCGAGTTGTTGTTGAATAAAATCAGTTAGTTTATAATGATCAAGTTGTTCATCCGAAAGAAAACGTGCGCCCTTGATTTCAAGCAAACATTCCGGCTGACCGCAAGCACATGGAAAAGCCTCCGCCATTTCCCATTCGGTAGAAGGATAAAAGAAACACAGCTCTTCGCCCGCTTCAATATCCTGTAGGGCAATGAATCCCATCAGCGTAGTGTCAAAAAACACATTCGGCCGACAACTGTGATTGGTATATTGTAAAAAAGACGGCGCCAATGAGATGTGTTTGTTTTCTCCCGTTTGAATGGTTAGATAAGTAGGCTCGTTGAAGGTTTCCGCAGCGCTAAAAGATACGAGCACTTCATTTTTTTTATACGCTACGGATGCATGCAAGGCTTTTTGTTGTCTTTGAGAATGGTATGCCACAAAGCATTCGGCATGCCTGCTGATGATTTCGTGTGCGCCCGCGACAAGTGTAGAATGTGTCATATTCAAGCACGACGGTTAAATGGACGTGCCGCTTTTTTTAATAATGTTTGAAAGGTAAAAACAATCATTATTATAAATGGAAAACTTATAAGTAAGTTTTCAACAATACACAATAGACAATGCGCTTATCGGGTGAGCTGTGTAATCAGCTTCTGGTGTTGTGGAAATTGATCAATCAATTCTTGTCGATTGGCCAATTCAAAATCGGCAAAGTCAAACGCCGGCGCTACAGTGCAACCCACAAATGAAAAGGAGCTATTGTGGGCGGGAATACTGGCAAACCAGGTGTTGGCGGGCACAACATATTGAAAACGGTCGCCATCGGCTGTGTTCGGTCCGAGCGAAACCACTTCTAAAGAGCTATTGTGATGAATGATATAAATCAATAAACTACCGCCCGCATAAAAATGCCAGCATTCATCGCTTTTGATTTGATGAAAAGCAGAAAACTGACCCTGTTCCAATAAAAAATAGATGGCACTGGAAAAGAAACGCTCTCCTTCAAACCGAGCAGGCAAGCCACTCGTCGGAATAGATTCATCGCTTTTATAGGTTTCGGTGTACCACCCTCCTTCCGGATGGGGCTGGAGCTGGTATTGTTGAATGAGGTCTTTGGGATGATGCATGATGGGGGAGCCCAATCCAATTAGAGATTATCGTATTCGTACAAAGGGTCGATGTGTGCACCGGGTTCCATTTCACAAACCGGCTTAATGATACCATTTTCAAGGCCATATACCCACCCGTGTAAATGGGGTCTTTGTTCGTGTTTCCAGGCTTTTTGAATGATGGATGTTTTGGCCAGGTTCATAATTTGTTCTTGAACATTCAACTCCACCAATCGATTGGTTTTTTCTTCTTCTGATGAACAGGCATCTATTTCAGTCCGGTGCATGTGGTAGATATCTTTGATGTTTCTTAACCACTTGTTGATGATCCCCATAGAATGGTTTTCCATGGCCGCCCGAATCCCCCCGCAACCATAATGTCCACAAACAATAATGTGCTTTACTTTCAGCGTAACCACCGCGTATTCCAACACGCTTAATAAATTGATATCGGTGTGAACCACCAGGTTGGCGATGTTTCGGTGTACAAATATTTCACCCGGCTGTGTACCGGTGATTTTATCTGCAGGCACCCGGCTGTCGCTGCAGCCGATCCACAAAAACTCAGGCGTTTGAATATGAGAAAGTCTTGAAAAAAAGGCAGGATCTTTTTCAAGTTGTTCTTTTGCCCAGGCTTTGTTTTCGGCCAATAATTTTTCGTAAGGGTGTCCCATATGGTATTGCGAATCCGCGTTGTGTGTTTAAATATTCAAACCGCCACAGGCGCTGATGGTTTGTCCGGTAATATAACCGCTCCACTCGCTGGCCAAAAACAGCGCCACATTGGCAATATCTTCTCCGCTGGCAAACCGACCCAGCGGAATGCCTGCTTTGTATTTGTCAGCACCCTCGCCTTCTTTCAAGTAACTGGTCATATCGGTTTCTACAAAACCGGGCGCAATGGCATTGCAACGAATATTCCTGCTGCCCAATTCTTTGGCCACGCTTTTTGTAAAGCCAATGATCCCCGCCTTGCTGGCCGCATAACTGCTTTGCCCGGCGTTGCCCATTTCTCCAATCACGCTGCTCATATTAATAATACTGCCACTTTTCGCTTTCATCATTGGTTTGATGACCTGTTTGGTCATATTGAACACGCTCTTTAAGTTGATTTCCATTACCTCGTCCCATTGTTCGGGCGTCATGCGTAATAAGAGATTGTCTTTTGAAATGCCCGCATTGTTCACACAGATATCAACTTGTTTGAAAGTAGCCAATACATCATTTACCAACGCTTCGCATGCCCCAAAATCACCCGCATTGCTTCTGTAAGCTTTGGCGGTAACACCCATTGAAATCAGTTTTTGTTCTAACTCAGCGGCTTTGTTGGCGCTGCCTTCGCTTACATAGGTAAAAGCGACGTGTGCACCGTGTGTGGCAAATTTCAGTGCAATGGCTTCGCCAATTCCCCTGGCGGCTCCTGTTACAATGGCCACCTTGCCTTCTAACAATTTCATGTTGTATGTGTTTTAGTGAAAATCAGTTGGAACAAAAGTAAATAAAAAACAATGGCGCCCACCAAAAGACGCCTATTTATTGTAAAGCCAACACCTCCTCTACAATGGTTCTCTCGTTGCTCAATCGTGGAATTTTATGTTGCCCCCCGAGTTTGTTTTTAGATTGCAACCAACGATTGAATGTTCCCTTTCGAATGGCACGAACCGTGGGCAGACCCAGCGCAATGTCCTTAAACCGCTTGGCTTCATAATCACTGTTGATATTTTTTAGTTCCTGATCGAGCGTTGCTACAAAGTTTTCAAGGCTGTCGGGTGCTTGTTCAAATTCTACCAGCCATTCGTGTGCGCCGTTTCGTTGATCAGAAAAATAAATCGGAGCAGCGGTATAGTCTAATACCACCGCCTTTGTTTTGAAAGCCGCTGCGGCGATGGCTTGGTCTGCATTGTCAACAATAATTTCTTCTCCAAACGCATTCATATAATGCTTTATCCGCCCCGTCACTTTTATCCTGTAAGGATTGATGGAAGTAAACTTAATCGTATCTCCAATCAGATAGCGCCACAAACCACCAGTGGTACTGATGACCATTGCATAGTTTTTATTCACTTCCACCTTGTCTAGCCCAACGGTTTCGGGTGTTTCTTTTTGGTATTCCTCGGCAGGCATAAACTCATAAAAAACACCATGTTCTGTAAACAGGGTCATACCATCATCTTCGGGTTTTTCCTGTGCGGCAAAAAAACCCTCGCTCGCATTGTAAATTTCAAGGTAATTGATGGGCGCCCCGATGATTTTTTCAAATTGCTCACGATAAGGCACAAACGAAACCCCGCCATTGATATACAATTCCAGGTTGGGCCACACTTCTTTGATGGTTTTCTTTCCTTTGATCTCCAGTATCCGCTTCAGCAACAAGAGTGTCCAGGTGGGAACCCCTGCAAGCGAAGTGACATTTTCTTTGGCGGTGGTTTGCGCCAGCTGTTCTAATTTTTGGTCCCACTCATCCAGCAGGGCCACACTCAATTCGGGAGTTCGTAACCACTGTCCCCAAAAAGGCGTGTTTTGCATCAGCACGGCACTCAAGTCGCCGTATTGAATGGCTTCATTCACCTGGTGTATTTGGTGTGATCCACCCACCACCAAACCTTTTCCTGTCAACAGGTCGCTCGAAGGAAAGTTTTTATAATAATTGGTCAACACATCCTTGCTTGCCTTGAAATGATTTTCCTGTAGGCTTTCTTCGCTGATGGGAATAAACTTGCTTTTATCGTTGGAGGTCCCACTGCTTTTAGCAAACCACCCAATAGGCGAATCCCACAAAACATTTTCTTCTCCATCCATCATGCGCTGGATGTAGGGACGAAGGGAATCGTATTCTTGAATGGGAACCGTTTTTTTAAAGTCCTTTACGGAAAAAAGAGAAGAGAAGTGATGTTGTTTTCCAAAAGCTGTGTATTGTGCCTCTGTAATCAGCGACTGCAACACTTCTCGCTGGGCCGACACCGGATAATTGGTCCAGTTGTTGATTCGCCACAGGCGCATCCTTGCCAATTTTGATATAGCAGCGGACAAGAGCTTCATGTGTGGAAGATAAAAAAAATATGGTAATTCTTTTCTGACAACAGGACGGAATTAGCCTTCTTTGGCTTCCTGGTGCAAGTAGTCTTTTCTTTTCAACTCGAAGTTGCGGCCCAAATACAGTCGACGCACCTGATCATCGCTGGCGAGCTCTTCGGCCGTTCCGTGTTTAAAGATGGTGCCGTCAATCAACAGATAAGCCCTGTCGCAGATAGACAGGGTTTCGTTTACGTTGTGATCGGTAATGAGGATGCCGATGTTTTTGAATTTTAATTTGGCAATAATGGCCTGGATGTCTTCCACCGCAATAGGGTCTACACCGGCAAAGGGCTCGTCCAGTAAAATAAACTTTGGATCCACTGCCAACGCGCGGGCTATCTCTGTTCGCCTTCTTTCACCACCGCTCAGGGTATCTCCATTGTTTTTTCTGACATGTTGCAACCGAAACTCATCCAACAGCGCTTCCAACTTGTTTTTTTGTTCTTCTTTGGATAGCCGCGTCATTTCCAGCACAGCGGTGATATTGTCTTCCACGCTCAACTTTCTAAATACGCTTGCTTCTTGCGGCAAATAACCAATACCCATCTGCGCCCGCTTGTACATGGGTAGTTTGGTAATGTCTGTGTCGTTCAGGTAAACCGATCCGCTGTCAGGCTTCACCAAGCCCACTACCTGGTAAAAGGAAGTGGTTTTACCGGCACCGTTCGGACCCAACAAACCCACAATCTCTCCTTGTTGCACGCGGAAAGACACGTTGTTGACAACGGTCCTGCTGCCATATATTTTGACCAGGTTGTTGGTTTGAATGGTAAGATTCAAGGCGAATGGTTTGTTGACAAAAATACATGAATTGCCCGTAAATCATTTTTATTTAGCTCCCCGCGCATGCAAGCGAGCCTTTGTTTTTAATTTGGGGTTATCTTTGCCCCCATTCCAAGCACATGAAAGTCATTGATCACATCCAACAGGCCAAAGAGACCCTGATCTCTTTTGAAATTCTTCCCCCGCTGAAGGGAAAGGGAATTCAGTCTTTGTATCAACACCTGGATCAGCTCGTGGAATTCAAGCCTTCTTTCATCAATGTCACCTATCACCGCAGTGAACATGTGTTTAAAAAGAAATTCGACGGTACGTTTGAAAAAGTAGTGGTTCGCAAAAGACCAGGTACTGAATCCATTTGCGCAGCCATCATGAATAAATATAATGTGGACACTGTTCCACACTTGATTTGTGGCGGATTTGGCATCAACGAAACAGAAGACGCGCTTATCAATCTGCATTATTTAGGCATCGACAACGTACTGGTGCTGAGGGGAGACGCCGCCAAAAACGAATCCAGCTTTGAACCGGAACCCGGTGGACACAAATACGCCATCGACCTGTTGAAGCAAGTCAACAACCTAAATGCCGGTATTTACCTAGAAGAAGATTTGAAAAACAGTTCCAAAACAAAATTTTGTATTGGTGTAGCGGGCTATCCCGAAAAACATTTCGAAGCCCCGAATATGGAAAGCGACCTACGTCATTTAAAAGCAAAGGTAGACGCAGGTGCCGACTACGTAGTTACTCAAATGTTTTTTGACAATGAAAAATACTTTTCATTTGTAAAAGCTTGCAGAGAGATGGGCATCACAGTGCCTATTATACCAGGCCTGAAGCCGGTGTATACCAAAAAACAGTTGACCGTTCTGCCCAAAACCTTCCATATTGATTTGCCTACACCGCTTTCTGAGGCGGTCCAGGCTTGTAAAACCGACCAAGACTTGGAAAAGGTAGGCGAGGAATGGCTCTTGCAACAATCCAAAGAACTTAAAAAAGCAGGGGTTCCGGTGCTTCATTATTACACCCTTGGCCGCCCCCAGATAGTGGCCAATGTGGTAAAAGAGCTGGTCTAAACCCCCGAACGTCTTCCCAATCTTCCTTTTTCACTCCAAAAAAGCCCCCCGTTACATACTAAAAAGACCCTTTGCTGCGTTTTATACTAAATAATAAGTAAAAACACGTACAAATGGCGCTTCAAGAAATTACAATAGTGACAAATACCGCTTTCATGGATCGCCAGCCAGCCGCTTCTGTTTCTCGTCAAGCAGTCCTGAATTTGTCAGATCCCTCTTGGAGAGATGCTTCCGACAGTGGTACTGTTGCCTTGGAAGCTGTTCCGCACTTGTTTGGCAACCACTCTTTTTATCAGGAAGACAATGTGTTGCAACTTCGCAAATCCACCCATACCATTCAAATAGAGTTCGGCGAAGACACCCCCCATATTGATTTCAGGGCTTCTATTGATCCTCTTTTTTTCATGGAGCTGTTGGAATGCAATTGATATTACTGTTTACCATCAATACCTTAATAATAAAAAACCCCGGATGACCCGGGGTTTTTATGTTGGCTTCTGAAGGTTGTCTGGTTACTGTTTTGTAGGATTTGGAAGCCTTGGTTTTTTCGTTGGATTGGATTTGGATATAGGTATTGTTGGTTTTAGTAGGGTATTGGATGCTTTCTGAAGTAAAAATAGATCACCCCACACTTGCTTCCTATTTTTGATCTTTCTTTTTGGTAAAATTGGGTTTAAATACGGCAATTGGGTACGTGTTGATACGTATTGGTTATCCATTCGTGGCCTTTCTGCTGTAATATTGCAGTGAAACAATCAACTCTAAACGATATGAAAAAAATACTTTTACTCCTTTCTTTGTTCATCACCCTCGGTGCAAGGGCACAAGAAGCAAAACCTGTGGTCAAACAACATCCACGCATAGACATTCAAAACAAAATACCCAAAAGCAAACGAGTTCCCAGGGCTAAAATGGAAGAGCGATTGGCGCCCAAAGTGGAGGCAGATAAAAAGAAAAGAGCCGCTGCTAAAAAGAAACGCAAATCAAAAGGCGGTAAAACGAATTAAAATAAAAAACCCACGAGAGATCGTGGGTTTTGTTTGTGGTGTGGGCCGAAAAGGAACCACCCTATTTGCTGATAATTTAAATCACTTTTTATCATCTTCTGAAACCATTATGAATAAAGAGTTTCAGCGATTTTTGTTTGCAGAAAAATGGTTTTTTTCTGCTGCATAAAGAACTATAATATTTTTCGGTGCTCCGAAAGTGCTCTTCTGCAGTGGTTCGTACGAAGTTGAACCTACTTTTGAAGAGAAAATGAAGGTAGGAAAATTCACACAAAAAAGAAAATATTTAGCTGTTAAATTTCGCCAAAACATTCCTATATTTCATAGTTTTGGCGAAATATAAATTTATATAACTCGCCAAATCTAATATAATTTTGTAGTTTTGGCGAAATATAAATCAACATGGCCTTAAATGTTATAGGTAGAACAGAGGAAAAGAAACTATTGCTTGACATCGTCAATTCAACTGATCCGGAATTAGTAGCCATGTATGGAAGACGTAGAGTAGGCAAAACTTTTCTGATAAGAAATTTTCTGGAAAAGCAATTGATATTTGAGTTTTCAGGTATCCACAATGCGTCGCTAAATCAACAGCTTGAAAATTTTACTTTGGCAATGACTAAAGCAACCGGAAGTAAAATGCCATTAGCAAAACCTAAAAACTGGCAAGAGGCATTTAAATTATTGACAGACTACATCACTCCTCTTATTAATAAACAAAAAAAGGTTGTTTTTTTTGATGAATTTCCTTGGATATGTTCTCCAAAGTCTGGCTTCATGCAAGCCTTTGAACATTTCTGGAACACCTGGGCCTCCAAACAAAAAAATCTGGCTGTCATCATCTGTGGTTCCGCAGCAGCATGGATGATTAATAATATCATTAATAATAAAGGTGGACTGCATAACAGAGTCACAAAACGTATTCGTTTATTACCATTCGACCTTCAGGAAACGGAAATGTTTTTGAAAGATAGAAAAATCAATTTAGACAGATACCAAATTTTGCAACTTTACATGGCAATGGGCGGTATTCCACATTATTTAAAAGAAATAAAAAAAGGAGAAAGTGCCATACAATCTATTGACAATATTTGCTTTTCAAAGAATGGTTTATTGAACGAGGAATTTAAAAATCTTTACAATTCTTTGTTTGATGATGCGGGTAATCATAAACTGGTCATTAAAGCATTAGCAAATAATGGGAAAGGATTAACGAGAAAAGAAATTATTGATACATGCAAAATCTCCTCCGGTGGCGGAACTACTCAGCTATTGGAAGAACTCATGGAGTCAGGATTTATAAGCTCGTATATACCTTTTGGCAAAAACTCAAAAGATGTTGTTTACAAACTCACTGACGAATACTCTTTATTTTATTTAAAATTTATTGAACATAGCAGATCTAATGGAAAAGGCACATGGCTAAAACTTTCTCGCGAATCAAAATGGAGGAGTTGGAGTGGAATTGCTTTTGAAAGTATTTGTTTAAAACATACACAGCAAATAAAAAAAGCGTTAGGTATCGAAGGAGTATATACCGAGACTTCGGGTTGGCGATACCATCCCCAAAAAGGAGAAAAGGGTGCACAAATAGATTTATTAATTGATAGACAGGATTTCTGTATAAACATTTGTGAAATGAAATTTTCAGTTAATGAATTTATAGTTGACAAAAACTATGCTGGGGAATTGGAAAATAAAGTGTCTGTATTTAAATCACAAACAAAAACAGCTAAAACATTATTCTTAACGTTGGTTACTACCTTTGGGATAAAGAAAAACGAACACGCAACCAGGCTTATTCAAAATGAAATAACTATGGATGCTTTGTTTTAATAAAAAGAATTAAAATAAGTAAAGACTTCAACTCTATTTAATATAGTACTTACGCTATATGAATACTTCGAAAAATCGGAGAGTCGATATCTAAAAAATATACTTGTCAAATTCCTAATATTAAATTACGATACTCCCTTATATTTACATCTAAATTAAATCATGACAAATGACATAACAGGGTAAGAAAATATCAATATAGTTTGTATTACACTTAATAGTGCTGCTCAAAATTGCAACATTGAAACCGCACTCAAACATTATCTGTATGTAATACGCCGTATGGCGTAATCGCATTTTTTGTTTGAGTAGGCTGTTGCAAGCCTTGAGCAGCAAAAGATTGTTGATTACGTCTTTTTTTTTGCTCACATATAAAACTCAAAACAAATGAAAAAAAACAACCGAAGGCTATTTTTAGCAGCCATAATGCTAATTGGATTAACAACATTGCAAAGTTGTAGTAAAGAAGGACCAGCGGGACCTGCTGGAGCCCAAGGACCTGCTGGAGTAGGAAATCTGCAAAGCAAACAGGTAACCATTAATCCTTCAGATTGGCAATGGAATAGTTCTCAGTTATCTTATTATGTTGATATTCCTTTTGATGCCATTAACTCAACATTACTATCTAATGGAATGGTATATGGTTATATGGATGGGAGCTTTGACAATGTAAGTGGTTGGTTCTCGCTGCCATTCACAAAATACCCGATTACTAATTCCAGCGTTTACCTTACCTATGAAATCAGTGTTATTTCATTAGGGAATTGCAGAATAAGACTCATTTGGTCTGATGGAAGACAATCCATTCCAACATCTTCAAGGATATTCAGAATAACTGCAATCACTAATTAATCCAATAAAAAACAAAAAACCAAAAAATGAAAAATATACTAATACTAATCGTTTCTGTTTTTTTTGGAGCTAATCTTTTTGCCCAAACGGACAATAAAGATGTGTTTTCAAAAATGAGAACATCTACTATGGGCAATTCGGTTTACTACTATGATCAAAATTCTCCAAACACAACATACACTAAAGCATTTTACATTTATGTAGTAAAACCCAATATGGGTAAACCATATTTGATGGTTCGATTTCAATATAGTGGTACCAGTGCAATTGGTGTTTATGCCTATAATGTAATGCCAGACAAACATTCATCATTTAATGTCACACCACCAACAGGAATGATTACAAAACTTTCTGATAATAACTATAACGACTTTAGGAGTTATTGTGATTTACAAGTGGAGGAAAAGTTTTTAAATATGCTGCGTGAAATTGTTGGTTCAGAAAATCCAAAATTGGAATATCTGGGCACGATAGATAATCTTACGGTAAAAATCAGTAGCAGCCAAGTAAAATCAATTTCTAATGTGCTTGATGTTTATGATGCATTGAGCAGATAATTAAATAAGATCAATGAAGAAGCCATCTGAGAAAAGACGGCTTCTTCATTTCTAAATTGAATTAAATTATACTTCTCGAAGAAATAAATTTGATAAAAAAGGGAAAATAAAATACGAAAATTAAATTTCTAAAACCGGAAAAAATACCCCGGTATAAACACATGACAAGTTAAAATTCCCTAAAAAAATTTACTCCCTATCAATCCTCACCCTCGTCTCGTAACTATTCCTTTTCTCTTTTCCATCGCATAAGAAAAATCGGCACTCATAGATATCCAGCACTTTGCCTTGGTTATCCTTTTCAATAATTAAATCCATGTGTTTCTCAGAGTTGTTACCGGTGAAGGAATAGCCCCTGCATTGATAGTTGCATTTTACAGCATCACATTTGCCTGAGGCGCAGTTTAGCGAGGTTTCTCCGGAATCTATTAACTCATCGAAGGCATATCCTAGTTTTCGGACGAAATTGTGCTTTTCCATATCCTGGTAGGTGCGTTCTTCATCAAGAAGTGTGTTAATCATATCAATGTCGAGTTTTTGTATGAAATAAATGACTGCATCTTCCTGTGTAATAAGCTGACTGGTTATTTTGTTTGTAGTAGTTGACATAAATTTTGTTTAAATAGATTTAGCAATTAATCCTTGTATTTTTTTGGATGATGAGTTCATGATCGGCTCTTTTACAATGGTTGCACCGGAAACTTTCAACCACTTCTTCCACAAATAACTCAATTTTTCTCCTTCCAATAGGTCGTTGTCACCGGCTTTGGATTGAATACCGCAGATTTGCCATACCGCCGGTACATTTAGTTTTACCGGTACTAATCCCAAATCAAGTGTATCGGCCTTTGCTTTCCATTCGTTACCAGTCATTTTGTTTAATAATGGAGTGGTCGTGGTAGAGTGTTGCTTGTCGGTGAATCCATGTTGCTTGTCCTCAAAATCAAAATAACCATCAGTCAGAACCAATACCATGTTGTTATATCCTCCATCCAAATCGCTGTTGATTTGTTCATTGAAATACTGCCAAATATCTACGCCAGCAAAATCACTGTTTTTATTGCCCAGAAATGCCTGCTGATAAAGTCCTCTCAGTTGGTTTGAAAATTCAGATTTGAAGGTCTCCAACTTTTTCAATTTTTCAGCAGCACTAAACTTTCCCATATCAATAGACAATGAATTTTCAAAATAACTAACCGGTAAAGAACTTTTATTTTGTGGGATGATTCTGACACAGAATTTATCCGCCGATTTTACGGTAAGGTTTCGCTGAACTGATTTTTCAAACTTCTCAAATACTGCTCTGATGGCCGTGGTGTCAATTTCCGTTTGGTCGGGTCTCTGAATGATTCTGTCACTCAAATCTAGTACAACTACATAATTGTTGTTGGCAGGAGTGGTCAGTCTTTCGCTTGCTTTTGAATCGCAAGATGTTATGGCTATAGTCAATGCAAGGATGGAAAGTAAATTTTTCATTGTTTTATATTTTATTAGTTAAGTTGAGTGTTGATTGATTCTTGAAATCTTTTGTAAACCGCTTCGCATGGAACGAGCTTGGGATTATGTTCATTCATTCCGTATAAATAAGCCAACCAGCCGGCATAAAAATGTTCCATATTTCTTTTGAGCTCTTCGGGTCTTAAAGATGATTGCTCCATTTGTTTTCTGAGCTTTTCAATCTCAAGTTTGAGTGCGTCTATTTGCTTTTGCATCTCTTTCGCCATTTCTTTTTGAGTAATAATCTCTTTTTCTAATTCTCTGATTTTTTCCTTCAGACCGATGATTTCGATTTCAACCTTAGCGTTGATATTTTTCTTTTCATGCTCATGTAATGCAGCCTCGTAAATTAAACCCCAAAGCAAATAGGTTCCAAAGCCAAAGGCCAATACAAGGTAGAAGTTGATACTCTTATACCATACCCAGTCTTTATCGGCAATGCCTACCATTGTCTTTAAATCATGTATTCCACTGTCAATTTTGAAGGCCAGTAAAGAATCCACCACTAAACAAACCAGAATGGCAGCCACCACTTTCAGTGTTTTATATTTTGAGCCATCAGCAACAAATATGTGTGGAAGAATTCCAAAGCCAAAAAAGATGAACGCTCCCAAATAAGTGAAGATTAGCTGGGTGTTCCATTGGAATATACCCTTTGTATCAAAAATAGAATTGAGCATCAAGGTCACATCGTCACTGTTTCCACTATTGACCATTTGCAGCATACTTCTGAAAAAGGAGGCATGAATCACAGAGGCATAAAAGAATACTAAATAGAACGAAATAAAGGTGCAAAGTGTGGCATACAGCCAAAATCTCATTCCACTGTAATTGCTTTTAATCTTACCCTCTGCCAACTGAATCTTTTTAGCTTCAATTTGGGACTGATGTGAGGCGATTTGCTTTTCTTTGTCGGTAATGACCACCTCTTTAATGTGCTGTTTGTCTTTGTCGATGTCATTCTGCTCATTCTCCTTTCTGGTAATTTCTTCGGCAGTCTTGTTTTTTCTGTTTTGCTCATCTTCAGCATTATGGGTTTCATCTACAATATGCCCTTGCTGAATCCAGCGTAAGTGACTTTCTAGGGCTGTTGGTGCTCCAAGATTGAGGCCTGCTACTTCAAACCCCCATTCTCTAAGGGGTTTTCTAGTTGATTTTCCGACTGTAAATTCATTTTTTGGCTCGGGAATGGCTGTTTCCATTGCTTCCGGCTCGTTTATTATTTTTTCCATGATGATGTTGTTTACTACTTATAAAAAAGTACTACCGAGGTAACCAATTTTTTGAAACTTTTTTAAATCGGCTACTTATATCAGATTATAGGCATTCGTATTTACCTTTGTTTTCATTGGAATTTGAGAGTGAAAAAAATAAATCCGGATTCCTGGTTACCTTTTAAACAAATTTTTATAAGTAATGAGAGTAGTAAGAAACAATGATGAGAACTACACTGATGCTGAAATAGTCAGAATATTAAAAGAAAGCATAGATGGCATTGGAATATTATACGATCGACATAAAAGTTTTTGTATAAATCGTATGAAGACTATGTATAAAGATCATGAGGAACTCAAGGATATTTATCATGATGCCATCATGAGATTCTATG
>CANGBQ010000004.1 GCA_947451985.1 Chitinophagaceae bacterium
AATTTAAGAGATGATTGACTTGGCAAAGATAATCGGGAAATGCTTATTACTTACATTTGCCTTATGCAACATACGGAGGAAGATTTGCAGGTAAGGTGGTTGAAACTGAGGATAAAGCTGAAAGAAAAGTTCGGCATCAAGCCGGATATGAATGGCATTTTGATGATCATTGGCGTGCAGGAACTGGGTCAGGGACCACAGGATTTCAGCAAGGAACAAAAGCAGGACCTCATGCACATTGCCGTTTGTACGATACTCTCCGCAAGCGGATATTATGTTTTTGACGGACACGACGAGGAAGGATGGCCACACTTTACGCAGTTGAAACCCTTGCCTGAGCTGGGTTTGATTGAACAAGAAAATTTTCTGAAAGACCACGCCTTACTATATTTTCAAGCACAAAATTTTATATAAGTTTACATATGCAACCGATGAAAATGTTTAAATTTCTGACAGCTTTTTATGTATTATGCCTTTTGTCTGTTACGAGTCTTGCTCAAAACAAAAAGGAGACGTTGAAAGAATCAACGACCGTAAAAATCGTTACAGACTCAGGAATAATAGTAGTGAAACTGTTTGATTCCACCCCTTTGCACAAACAGAACTTCGTAAAACTAGTTCAACAAGGATTTTATGACAGCTTGCTGTTTCATAGGGTCATTCCTCAATTTATGATACAGGGTGGTGATCCAATGAGCAAACAGGCAGCTCCCGGCACAATGCTGGGTATGGGAGGCAGCGACATGCAGCGCATTCCTGCCGAATTCAACTCAAACATCATTCACAAAAAAGGAAGTTTGGCGGCTGCCAGGGATGGCAATCCGGCAAAAGCCAGCAGCGCTTGCCAATTCTATATTGTACAAGGAAAAACCTATTCCGATCAAGAGTTGAATATGATTGAACAGCAGAAAGGTATTCGGTACACAACGGAACAAAGAAAAAGCTATAAAACAATTGGTGGCACACCTTTTTTAGATATGGAGTACACGGTATTTGGCGAAGTCATCAGCGGATTGGAAGTGATTGATAAAATTGCCAATGCTCCAAGAAATGGCTACGACAGGCCTCTGGGTGATATTCACATGAAAATGGAAATTGTAAAAACTTCTCCTGCGGTAAAGTAATCTACTCAGGTTTACTACGGTAGCCTATATATCCGAATTTGCCACCATGACCCATAAAATCTTGATTTACCAACGTAACGGCCATTCCCTCATGAAAATCGCCTACCCGTTGATACGTTGAGGTAAAAACTTCCTTTCCTGTTTTGTCAATAAATACCCAACTTTGGGCGGGTGTTGGTTTAACCAATACCTTACCTTCTCTAAAACCGCCTTTTACATCATAATAAGTGTAAGGAATAGCTTGCTTTCCTGTTTTATCTATGAAAATAAATTTATTCTGGTCACCAGTCAAATGGACAAGAGCCAATCCTTCCTGAAAGTCAGAAGAACTCACGCATTTTAATTCGATAACGATGTTTCCTTTGTTATCAATGTATCGACCCTCTCCCAACTTTGCCAAACCTTCGTGAAAGTCTGTGGCCCAATAATACTCGCAAGGAATTACTTCTTTCCCTGTTTTATCAATAAAGCCCCATTTGCCATTTAATTTTACGGCCGCCATGTCTTCATGAAATGATTTAGTAGGATAGTCATACTTGAAACCGGTTATCTCCCTACCTGTTTTATCAATAAAACCGAACTTATCTTTTAATAGGACCAAGGCCATTCCTTCATTGAAATCTGAATAATAATCATATTTGCAGGGGATCACCTGCTTTCCTGTTTTGTCGATAAAACCCCATTTATCATCTAATTCGACTGCCGCCATTCCTTCGTGGAAACGATAGGCAGTACTGTATTTGCAGGGTATCACCTGCTTTCCTGTTTTGTCGATAAAGCCCCATTTACCATCTAATTTAACTGCCGCCATTCCTTCGTGAAAATCAACAACAGCATTGTATTGGCAAGGAATCACTTCCTTGCCGGTTTTATCAATAAAGCCCTCCTTGCCTTTCGAAACCTTTGCCAGTCCCTCAGAAAAGGGAAAGGCCATAAAATACTTGCAAGGGATTACCTCTTTTCCTGTTTTATCAACAAAGCCGTATTGGAATTTGACTCTAACCAAACCCAATCCTTCTTGAAAGTCTGAAGCAGCATCATATGTGCATGGAACAATCTCTTCGATTTTGGTATTCAATGAACTGGCACTTTGAGCGCAGGTGACACCAACAATTCCTATGGTCAATAAGATGCTGAATAACAATGCTTTCATGCTGTTTTTTGTTTTATATACGTTCAAACTTATGCTTTTTTATTGTATTCTAAAGGATACGGTTTGATGGTATTGCGCATAAGCGATTATTTGCTAACTTTTTATTTTTTACTGACACCGACCTGTTAAAATAATTTATACCAAAAAAAATAAATTTTCATCTAAATTGCAATCACTTTACAAATAGTATATATAATTACACAAAATGAATTTTCCTGCAGAATTAAAATACACCAAAGACCACGAATGGATTGCATTGGAAGGAACCACAGCAACTGTCGGCATCACTGATTTTGCTCAACGCGAATTGGGCGACATCGTTTACATCGACATCAACAGCCAAGGGAAACCCTTGCAAGCTGAAGAGATTTTTGGTACGGTTGAAGCTGTAAAAACTGTGAGTGATTTGTTCCTGCCAATTGCGGGCACCATCATCGAAGTGAATCCTGCCTTGGAAGCCAATCCTGAATTGGTCAACAGCGATCCTTACGGTCAAGGGTGGATGATTAAGATGACCGTTAACCATCCAGCCGATGTGGCCCAGCTGATGGATGCAGCCGCTTATACCGCTTTGGTAGGTTAATCTTCAAACTATTTGAGTGAAACAATCAACGATTGACTCCATTCCCTTTATAAAATTCATACCAGGCATTGCCTGGTTTTTTGTTGTGCTCACCCTTATCTGTTTGCCTAAATCGGAAATCCCTGTCACCAATGACTGGTTGGAAAAAATATGTTTCGACAAATGGATACACCTGGGCATGTTTGCCATCCTGGCCTTTCTTTTCATGGCTCCAGTAGGGAGACACCCCTTTTATGCGACCAAAAAGCAACGCATATTTCTCAGACTCTTGCTGGCCACCATGGGTTGGGGCCTCGCGACCGAATGCATCCAGCTGGGCATTCCGGGACGAAGTTTTGATTGGCTCGATTGGGCGGCCGACAGCATGGGGGCTTGGATAGCCTACCTGGCCTGTAGAAAGCGCTATTTATTCAGGGGCTAGGTGGTTAGAAGCCAATATCTACGTACCTTTGACAAATGCTGACAGTTGAAAATATGGAGTACAATACTACCAGAAACCACCTCATTATGAAAGAGTATGGAAGACATATTCAGAAAATGGTGGAATATTTATTGCAAATCAAAGACAAAGAAGAGAGACAAAGAAATGCTTATGCGGTGATTGAATTGATGGGCTTTTTGAATCCACAGTTGAAAAACGTGGAAGATTTTCGTCACAAACTATGGGATCACCTTTTTTTAATCAGCGATTTTACCCTTGATGTGGAAAGTCCTTACCCCATTCCTACGCGCGAAACACTGAAGGCAAAACCAGAAAGATTGCGTTATCCTAAAAAATATCCCAGATTCAATCACCTCGGAAAGAATATTGAAGTGGTGATAGACAGGGCGCTTTCTGAAGAAAACCCAGAAAAGAAACAAGGCTTTGCGAATGCGATTGCTTATTACATGAAGCTTACTTATAGCAACTGGCATAAAGAGTTGGTACACGACGATAATATTCAAACAGAATTGAGCAGCATCACCAATGGCGAATTGGAATTTAACAACAAACCTTTTGTAAAACACAGAGCCGACAATCGATCCGACAGAGACGATTATGGTGGTGGTCGCGGACAATACCGACAAGGATTTGGTGGCAGAGAAGGCGGTCGTGGTGGTGGTGGAAGAGACAACCGCAACAACCGTGGTGGCGGAAGAAACAATCGCAACTTCAAGAAAAGATATTAAACGAATCGAATCGCTAGAAACGAGTGCCCTGGTGTTGTTGCTGCATCAGGGATTTTTTTTAGGTTTGCACAACATTACCTACCATAAAGAATATATCATATGAGCATTTTTGAAGTTGTTGGTGGAAAGAAATTGTCTGGAGAGATCACGCCCCAAGGAGCCAAAAATGAGGCCCTGCAAATCGTCAGTGCTGTATTGCTTACCGATGAGGAAGTGACCATTCACAACATTCCTGATATTATTGATGTAAACTTGTTGATTGAGTTACTCAAAGAAATCAATGTATCTGTCAATCGAATCGACCGCCATACTTGTCAATTCAAGGCCAATCAGGTGGATGTTGATTATTTACAAAGCGATGCTTTTCATAAAAAAAGTGGTCGACTCAGGGGCTCTGTTATGCTAGCGGGTCCTTTGCTGGCGCGCTACAAAAAAGCCTATTTGCCGAAGCCGGGTGGTGACAAAATCGGTCGCAGAAAACTGGATACACATATTATTGGCTTTGAAAAATTAGGCGCTATCTATTCCTACAATGACAATGCTAACTTCTTCACCCTTGAAGCCAAAGAATTAAAGGGTTGTTTCATGTTGTTGGACGAGCCTAGCGTAACGGGAACTGCCAACATATTGATGGCAGCCGTGTTGGCCAATGGCACTACTACCATTTACAACGCTGCCTGCGAACCCTATATCCAGCAATTGTGCAAGATGCTGAACCGAATGGGTGCCAAGATTGAAGGCATTGGCAGCAATATGTTGACCATTCAAGGCGTGCAAAAATTATCTGGTACCACCCATACCATGCTGCCCGACATGATTGAAGTAGGTAGTTTTATTGGATTGGCCGCGATGACGCAAAGCGATATCACCATTAAAAATGCAGGCGTAAAAGAATTGGGGGTCATACCAGAAAGATTTCAACAATTGGGTATTCAATTGCAAATTCAGGGAGATGATATTCATGTGCCATCTCAGGACGTATACGAAATCCAAACTTTCTTAGAAGGGGGCATCCTCACCATCTATGACCATCCTTGGCCAGGGCTCACCCCCGATTTGTTGAGCATCCTTTTAGTGACCGCTGTCCAAGCGAAAGGAAGCGTACTCATTCACCAAAAAATGTTTGAGAGCAGGTTATTCTTTGTAGACAAACTGATTGAAATGGGAGCGCAAGTTATTTTGTGTGATCCCCACAGAGCTGTTGTGGTAGGTATGGGTAGAGAGAAAAAACTTCGGGGTATTACCATGAGCTCTCCTGATATACGCGCAGGGGTGTCATTGCTCATTGCAGCCTTAAGTGCAGAAGGAAAAAGCATCATTCAAAACATTGAACAAATTGACAGAGGCTACCAAAACATCGATGAAAGACTGATTCAACTGGGCGCTTCTATCAAGCGTGTAACCGCATAAAATCAGCAAACTGCTAGTATCACCCTACTCAATTATCTTCTAATACAATGACCGACGTTCACCAGAAAATTTTAATCATCACCGCTCCTTCGGGAGCTGGAAAAACTTCCATTGCCCAACAATTGATGAAAGCTTTTCCGGTGTTGGAATTTTCTGTTTCTGCCACCACCCGAAAACCAAGGGCCAATGAAACCGACGGAAAAGATTATTATTTTATTGACCTAGAAGATTTCAAGCAGAAAATTCAACAAAAACAATTCGCCGAATGGGAAATGGTATACGAAGGAAAGTATTACGGCACGTTGAAATCTGAAATGAAAAGAATTTGGGATAGTCAAAAAATTCCGGTGCTGGACGTTGATGTGAAAGGTGCTATTCATGTTCAACAACAATATCCCCAAAACACGTTGAGTATCTTCATTGAACCACCTTCCATCGAAACCTTGGAGACACGTTTACGCGCCCGAGGAACCGAAAGCGAAGAATCGCTCCATGCCCGGATCAGCAAAGCTGCGTACGAAATCTCCTTTAAGGACCAGTTTGATAAGGTGATTGTGAATGAAGACCTGCACATTGCCTGCGAAAAAGCGAAGTTGCTGGTAAATGAATTTCTGAACGCATAAAGGAATAGCAGCATTTTCTTAATTTGATTTTACTATTTTTATAACATGGATTGGATATCACTTTTGGCAATCATCATTTCGCTCGTATTGATTGGCTTTCTTGCCGGCATTGAGATTGCTTTCATTTCTGCCAATAAGTTCTCCATTGAATTGAATAAAAAACAAGGCAGTTTCAGTGGAAAAACTTGGGGTCGATTTTCCGAAAATCCAACCCGTTTTATTGGTACCATCCTGGTAAGTTTGAATATCATTTTAGTCATTTATGGACTGCTGATTGGAGACTTATTGTTGCCAGTATGGAATTGGATAGAAAGTCAACTTCCACAGTCTGCAACGAATTACCTCAAACTCATTCATCTTTTTGTAGAAACCATTCTATCCACCAGCATCATTCTGATGGTTGAATTTTTGAGCAAAGCTTTTTTCAGGGGTCGAAACAATGCCATCTTGCAGATCAACTTTGTTAGCTATATTGCCGCCTTGTTGTATTGGCTGCTTTCCTCTGTGGCTGCTTTCTTTGTTCATATTGCCGAATGGATTCTTACTTACATTTTCAATGTAAAGCTTACCAACAAAAAGGAAGCTTTTAGCAAAGTAGACCTGGAGCATTTTGTCCAGCAAATCAAACACCAAGACCAAGAAGACAGTTCAGAGATCAATAAAGAGTTTTTTGAAAATGCCCTTACTTTAAGCGAAACCAAATTGCGCGAATGCCTGGTTCCCAGAAAAGAGATTGAGGGCCTTGAAAGCAATGCCACCATTGAAACAGCCCGAGCAAAATTCATAGAAACCAAGTTGAGCAAGTTGCTGGTGTATGAAAACAACATTGATAACATTATTGGATATGTGCACCACTTGGATATGTTTAAAAATCCTACTACTATCAAAGAAGTGTTGCATCCCATTCCCACTGTTCCTGAAACGATGAGCGCCACTGATTTGATGAATAAATTCAGCAAAGAAAGAAAGAGCATTGCGTGGGTGATAGACGAATTTGGAGGTACAGCGGGTATTGTGACGATGGAGGATTTGCTAGAAGAGATTTTTGGAGAAATTGAGGACGAATATGACGGATCTGAAGCTCTCGTTGAAAAGCAGCTGGGAACCCATGAATTTATTTTTAGTGGCAGACTTGAGCTGGACTATTTATCAGAAAAATACAGCCTTGTTTTCAGTGGAGACGAAGGGGCGGAAACCCTTTCCGGCTATATCATTCAAAACAACGAATCGATACCCAAACAAAGAGATCGGATCATTATTGACAACTACGAATTCGATATACTACACGTAAGCGACACGCGCATTGAAACGGTAAAAGTTAAAGTGCTGAAATAAACAATAATCATGAGGATTGCAGTTCAGTTGGAATCAGATGGCGCGGGCAGTGAATTTTTTCAAGAATCTTTTTACCAGTTGGTTCAGCAGCAGCCAGCCGTACAAGTAATTTTTTTGGTCAATAAAACCTTCGCGCCTAAACAATTCGATCATCCCAACATTCAATACCTCGCAGTAAAGAGAAATATATCAACAGGATTAGCCAAGTATCATTGGTACCATTTTCGGTTGCCTTCGATTCTTAGAAAGCAGCAAATTGATTGCTTTTGCAACAGCCATCAGGCCGTTCGATTGCCAAATACTGTTCTCCAGGTTGTTTTTGCAGACAACGCCTCCTTGACTCCTAGAAGTATTCAAAAATATTATGCGTTAGCAGATCATATTATTGTAAACAGCCAGTACCAACTCGAATACCTTTCGAAACATTTTGATGCGACTGATACACAAGTGACGTGTATTCGTCAAGGTATTCATTCCGGAAGCCCGATGGAGCGACCTGCAAAAGAATCACTGAAAGAGCAAAAAACACAGGGAAAAGATTTTTTTTACTTTGATTATACACCCTGTCAAAAAGAAATCCTGTTGATTGTTTTAAAAGCATTTTCTATTTTCAAAAAGTGGCAACAATCAAGCGTCCAATTGTTGATCAGCGCGAATCAGTCACAATTATCATACGCAGAACAGCTTTGTGCCAATTACCTACACAAATCTGATCTCGTGTTCATGGATTCCTCAAATGAATCGATGACAGATTTAATGGGGGCCGCCTACGCATACATTGGCATGTCCGAGAAGGAAATGGTTGACAGACATTTGTTGCGAGCGCTATCCTATTCATTGCCCCTGTTGCTGTCTGGCTCCGAACATTTGAAATCTTATTTTGGTGAAGCTGTGCTTTACTCAGAAAAAAAAGAGAAAGATTTGGCTCGATTGATGATACTTGTATATAAAGACGAGATGGTACGAAATCAGCTGGTCCGCCAGTGTGAATCATTCAAAACGATAGACACCTGGGAGCAGGCAGCACAGCAATTATGGAAGATGATTAATCATGAAAAGAAATCGTAAACCCATTAACTTTGCAGGACAATAAACTCAATCCATGCAAAAATCAACCATTACCATCGATGTAATACTTGATCCCAACAAAATTCCTGAACAGATACATTGGGAGGCCAGTGATAGCCAGGCAGAAATGAAACAAAAAGCCAAGGCCTTGTGTTTAGCATTTTGGGACGGCGCAGACAAGTCTGCTCTTCGAATTGACCTTTGGACCAAAGACATGATGGTGGACGAAATGGGTGATTTTTTCTACCAAATGATGATGACCATGGCAGATACTTTTCAGCGAGCTACTCAACAGGAAGCATTGGCAGCAGAAATGAAAGAATTTGCCAAAGATTTTTTTAAGAAATTCAGGGAACAGCAAATAAAAGATTCATCTGCCAGTTAATACGATTGCAATTATTTTTAAAATCAACCAACTATGTCTTTAGAGCAAAAAATCATGGGCGAAATGAAAGAAGCCATGAAGTCAAAAAACGAAGCTTTACTCAGAAGTCTTCGCGCCATTAAAGCTGAAATCATCAAAGCCAAAACCGAACCCGGGGCGAATGGAGAAATTGACGAAGCCACCGAGCAGAAGTTTCTACAAAAAATGATGAAGCAAAGGAAAGATTCACTGGAAATATTTGAAAAACAAGGAAGAGAAGATTTAGCAGTAAAAGAAAGAGAGGAAATGGCGGTCATAGAACAGTTTTTACCCAAACAGCTAAGTGAAGAAGAAATCAAAACAGCTGTGGCTCAGATCATCAGTGAAGTAGGCGCTCAATCGGCTGCTGATATGGGAAAAGTAATGGGGGTGGCTTCTAAACAACTCGCCGGAAGAGCAGATGGCAAAACCATCAGCGCGATGGTTAAATCGCTTCTTGGATAAATTTCATATGAAGTATGCTGATTGATATAGTTTTTTTGTTACTCATGATTTGGGCCTTTATTAAAGGCATTCAGAAAGGATTAATTCTTTCTTTGTTTTCTTTATTGGCATATATTATCGGACTAGCAGCCGCTGTAAAACTATCCGCCGTAGTCGCCAATCGACTCGCCAGCACCCACACCATTCAAGGCAAATGGCTTCCCTTCGTTTCTTTTATTTTGGTCTTTTTGGTAGTGACATTGCTTGTCAGATTAATGGGTAGTTTTATTCAACAATTCGCAGACACTTTACAATTGGGCGGATTGAACAAGATTGCAGGCACTGTACTGTATGCCCTTTTATTTGGCATCGTTTTCAGCCTCGTTCTTTTCTATTCGGTTCAACTGAAATTTATACACGAAGACACCATTCAACATTCTATGGTGTATCCTTATATTGCCCCGCTAGCACCCGCCATCATCGATGGTTTGGGGTCCGTGATTCCATTTTTTACAGATATTTTCAAACAATTGGAGCATTTCTTTGAGGGATATCACGACCCACTCCCTTAATTAATTTCACCTATTGTTTGTTTTGATGTATTTTTATCTATAAGGCGCCCCCTTTTAAGAGGGGTAATCCAAAAAGAGGAAAAGAATGAACTACGAAATAAAAGAAGACGGCAAGTTTAGATTCATCGAGGAAGGACAAGGAGAACCCTTGATCTTACTTCATGGACTGTTTGGCGCGTTGAGTAATTTTAAAGATCTGATCGAACACTTTAGACATTCCTATAAAGTGGTGGTGCCATTATTGCCTTTACTTGATTTGGATTTGCTGCATACTTCTGTAGGTGGATTGCAAAAGTTTGTACAACGTTTTATTGAGCACAGAGAATACAATCATATCCATTTAATGGGTAATTCTTTGGGTGGACATGTAGCCTTGGTACACGTGTTGAAGAAACCCGAAAAAATAAAATCTTTGATTCTTACTGGAAGTTCCGGCTTGTTTGAAAATGGAATGGGTGATACCTATCCCAAGAGAGGGGACAAAGAATATATCCGAAACAAAACCGCTCTTACTTTCTACGATCCTGCTTTAGCAACTGATGAACTGGTAGACGAAGTATTCGAAATCACAAACAATCGTTTGAAAGTGATTAAGATCATCGCGCTAGCCAAAAGTGCTATTCGAAACAATTTAGGCGAAGAGCTCAACCAAATCAAATTGCCGACTTGCTTGATTTGGGGAAACAATGACACCATCACTCCTCCATTTGTCGGAGAAGAATTTCATAAACTGATTCCCAACAGCGAATTGCATTTTATAGACAAATGCGGCCATGCGCCTATGATGGAAGTGCCAGCAGCTTTTAATAAAATCCTGGAGGACTTTTTAGCCAAACAAAAATCTTAATGATTAAAGGGGGGCTTTAACAATATATTTGCCTGTTTTTGGCAACAAGTCCTTATTTTACAGGTGTAAACCAAGAACCCCCGAACACCCATGCTGACCGCATCGTTTATCAACAATAATATTCCCCGACTTCAATTACAGGATAGTGTCAGCAAAGCCAGACAACTCATCAACGATTACAAATTAACGCACCTTCCGGTAGTAGCAGAAAATAAATACTTGGGATTGCTCAGCGAAGAAGACCTACTAGATGTAGAAGAAGACAAATTACCCATAGAGGTGATTCAGCAATATTTATTGATGGCAGCCGTTAAAGAAGATGTTCATTTTTTAAATGCGGTCAATCTCAGCAACCAGTTCGAAACAAATGTCGTTCCCGTGTTGAGTAAAGAAAATGATTATTTGGGGGTGATTACTGCTGCCGATTTAATGAAAGTGATGGGCGAATTTTCGGGAGCCAGCGCCATCGGAGGTATCATTGTGTTGGAAATGCCGGCCATACAATTTGCGATATCCGAAATCAGTCGTATTGTAGAAAGCAATGACTGTACCATACTCCACATGAACACCACCCTCAATGACACAACGGGAATGTTGATGGTGACCTTACACATCAACAAAAAAGACATCAATGCAGTGGTGGCGAATTTCGAGCGATACGACTACATTGTACAATATGCCTTTGGAACAGAGCAACACGGAAATACATTGGAAGACAATTACAGGCATCTAATGAACTATTTAGACTTGTAATGATTCCATTATTCTTCATTAAAGACTGTAAAGAAAAAACGTCAATATTGTTTATGCAACGAATGCGATTGATTTTATGGGCAATGGCTCTGTTCTTCTGCAGCACCTCGCATGGACAACAAAAAAAATATCCTGGTTTTTACGACGAAATGAATAATCAGGTAACGATTGACTCTTCGGCAATACTGCACATTTCTCAAATTCACATTACGGGAAACGACAAAACAAAAGAATACATTATTCTCAGGGAATTGAAGATTCACCCAGGCGATTCCATTATTGCAGGAAACATCTTTGACGTGCTGGAGGAATCGAATCATTTGATATACAATACTTCCCTGTTTTCAGAAGTGGAAATCAGGCCAATCTTATTGTCTGCCTATGAGGTCCGGCTAGAGATTTTACTTAAGGAAAGATGGTACATCTACCCTGCCCCCCAATTCAAATTGGTAGATAGAAACTTCAATGAATGGTGGAAAACCTACAACGCTGATCTCAATCGAGTTATTTACGGCTTAAAGTTTTTGCATTACAATCTGAGTGGGAGAGCGGACCAGCTTCGCATATTCCTATTAAATGGATATGCCAGAACGTTCTATATGAGTTATACAGAACCTTATAGCAATAAGAAATTAAACGAAGGGTATTCTGTAAGTGTTGGATTTACCCAAAACAGAGAATTCCCTTACAAAACAAACTATAACAATGGCTTGTTATTGTACAAAACAAATTTATTCGATCGAAGCAGTCTCACGCTGAATGCCAGCTACACTACTCGGAATGGTTATTTCAAAAGAAATTATTTCTCCCTCCAATTCAATTATATCAAAGTAAACGATACGCTTATTTCAGATAAGTATAATCCTAATTACTTTAATATTGAGAAATCAAAAATCAGTTTTCCTGATTTCTCCTACAGTTTTGTATACAACAAAACAGACAATATCAATTATCCATTGATTGGAAAAACTTACGCACTCTCTGTTTCTAAAAGAGGATTGGGAGTCAGGGGAGGCATGAACATGTTGGCACTCGATGCCGCTTTTAAACAATATTTTTCTCACAAGAGCGGATTGTACAGTAATGTTCAATTGTACGCCAAAATAAAACTGCCATTTCATCAATCCTATCTCAACCAGCGGGCATTGGGATATTCTACATTTTACCTCAGGGGTTTGGAATATTATGTAATTGATGGCGTAGCAGCAGCACTTGCCAAATATACCGTGAGTAAACAATTGGTTTCTTTTCGTGTTCCAATCCCCTTTCATATCAAAGCATTCCCCTATATTCCATTTACGTTTTTCGCCAAAACTTTTGCAGATGGTGGATTCTGTTACAATCAAAAGGAATTTGATACTAGGCTGAATAACAGACTCCTATACAGTGGAGGGGCAGGCATAGATTTGCTCACCTTGTACGACATCAACCTGAGCCTTGAATATAGTTTCAATCAATTAGGGGAAAAGGGATTATTTTTGCACTTGAAAGGAAGCCTATAGCCTCTTTTGGAAAGAAATGAAAATAGCCATTTACAGCAGAGGGATTGAACAAGAGCAGGTAAAAGATTTTCACCTGTTGATTGAAAAATTGGTGGCCAATAATATTGAGCCTGTATTTTATCAGGATCTTTTTAACCAATTTTACTCTTCCCTTACTATTGATAGTAAATACTCCACTTTTAATTCCAGCAACGAATTAGACGAACACATAGAATGCATGATCAGTTTGGGCGGAGACGGCACCCTGCTGGATACAGTAACATTGGTTAAAGATTCTGGTATTCCCGTATTAGGTATTAATTACGGAAGGTTGGGTTTTCTGGCTAATATAGGCAGAGAAGAAATACACTCTGTGATAGATGCCATTGTGAACAGAAAGTATGTATTGGAAAAAAGATCCCTTATACATCTGGATGCCAATATCTCCTTGTTTGGCGAAACCCCCTATGCTTTGAATGAATTTTCACTGCACAAGAAGGACAGTTCTCCCATGATAAAAATTCATACGTACCTGAATGGAGAATTCTTGAATACCTACTGGGCGGATGGGTTGATTGTAGCCACTCCCACTGGCTCCACCGGCTACTCCCTGAGCTGCAATGGGCCGGTTGTATTTCCGGATAGCAGCAGCTTTGTCATTACACCTGTGGCGCCCCACAATCTGAATGTACGGCCCATCATCGTGCCAGATCACACCATCATTTCATTCGAAATCGAGGGGCGAACCGATGGTTTTTTATGCACCTTGGATAGCAGAAGAGAAATCGTTACCAAAGAAATTCAATTGGCTGTCAAAAAAGAATCTTTTGATATCAACCTCATCCGCATGAACGAAAACAATTTCCTACAAACGCTCAGGAACAAACTCAGCTGGGGTCTTGACAAAAGAAATTAATTGGCAACACCATGGGGCACAAATCGAGGAAAATTAAATTCATCTTCCTGTTTTATTGGTTCTTACTCGCATACATTATTGTAGCATTGGTATGGTGGTACATTGCGTTGTCTAAACAAAACGAGCAAATGGCTGCTTTTAAAATACACATCTTACAAACGAAAGGGCAATCTAGCAGCACCGCATACCAAGTGATTCTTAAAGAGAAAAACAGAAAAACCAAACAGTATATTGGAGAAGGGGCCATATTCTTTTTACTTATTGTGGCCGGTGCCGGTTTTGTATATGCAGCCATTCGAAAGCAATTTGCCATCAGTCAACAACAACAGAATTTCATGATGGCAGTGACGCATGAGCTGAAGACACCTATTGCTGTGACCAAATTGAATCTGGAAACTTTACAAAAAAGAAAACTTGATGATCAGCAACAATTTAGTTTGCTCAACAATACCATTCAGGAAGCCAATCGAATGAATATCCTTTGTGATAACTTGCTATTGTCTTCTCAGATGGAGGCAGGCGGCTATCAAATAACCACAGAAAAAATATCGATATCCGTATTTATGCAAAAAATTATAGATGATTGCAAAATCCGATATCCCTTCAAGATGTTTGAATCAACCATCCAAACAGATGCAACAATAGAAGGAGACCCTTTTTTACTTCAAATGGCTGTTAATAATTTAATAGACAACGCAATTAAGTATTCGCCTAAAGACACTTCCATTGAAATAAAGGCCGAACAAAAAAATGAAACGATTTTAGTGTCAATTATCGACCAGGGCATCGGCATCGCAGCGAACGAAAAGAAAAAAATATTTAAAAAGTTTTATCGAATTGGTACGGAAGCAACCAAAAAAGCCAAAGGGACTGGATTGGGATTATATTTGGTAGACAAAATTATCAAGGGTCACGAGGGTAAGGTATTTGTGCAGAACAACGAACCTAAGGGGTCGATATTTTTTATAGAACTTAAGAAGCTGGGATAAAGAAAATGGCACCAAAAAAATATACCATATTGCTGGTAGAAGATGAAGAGAATCTTCAAGAAGCACTGAAGCTTAATTTAGAACTGGAAGGATATGAAGTGAGAAGCAGCTTTGATGGGGCTACTGCTTTAAAAATGGTTAAACAAGAATACTACGATTTAATCATTTTGGACGTCATGCTTCCTGAGATAGATGGCATCACGGTTTGTGAAACCATTCGGTTGCAAAATACCCGTATGCCCATATTGATGCTAAGTGCCAAAAACACCAGTGCAGACAGGGTAATAGGATTGAAGAAAGGGGCCGATGATTACCTTACCAAACCTTTCAACTTGGAAGAATTGTTGCTGAGGGTGCAAAAATTGATTACTAAAAACGAACAGCTGGACTCCAAGCCTGCGCTGGCAGATGTATACGAATTTGGTAAAAACAAGATTGATTTCAATGCATTGGAGGGATACAATAAAAAAGGCGAATGCATCGCATTGACCAAAAAGGAATCAATGCTATTGAAACTACTCATTGAGAACAGAAATGAAGTCGTTACAAGAGAAAAGATTTTACAAACAGTGTGGGGCTATAATGTTTTTCCCACCACCAGAACAATCGACAACTTTATCCTGAACTTCAGAAAATATTTTGAAGACGACAGCAAGCACCCCGTTTATTTTCATTCTGTAAGAGGGGTTGGCTACAAATTTTCTAGTTAGGCTTACAAATCTCCCAGTAAAGGTCGTATTACGATATCTTCAACGACTGCTTGGGCTGACAATTGCGTGGCGGCATACACCATGGTGGCAATATCGGAAGGCTCCATGATTCGTTTGGCAGTATTGTCATAATCGCCCCAAGAATCAGTAAGCACAGCGCCAGGAAAAACACCTGTTACTTTGATGCCAAGGGGCATCAGTTCTTGCCGAAGATTTTGATTAAACCCATTCAAAGCAAACTTGCTGATACTATAGGAACCACCGCCAGGATAGGCTTTTAGCCCAGCGATGGAACACATATTGATGATATGGCCATGCTTGTTTTGAATCATAGATGGCAAGAGTTTACGAGTGAGGTGGTAAGCACTCAGAAGATTGACAGCAAGCATAGATTCCAAGGTGCCGGGGGCTTCGTCAATGATATTGCCAGGCACATACGACCCTGCGTTGTTGACGACCACATCCGGAATGCCCTGTGACAAACAGAATGAAGCGAAATCTTCTGCTTGTTGTTGAACAGAAAGATCAGCCGTGAAACATTGAAAGGAGGCGTTTGGATACAATGCCTTTAGTTCATTGACTGTTTCAGTCAACGGCCCATTATTTCGAGCACATAGGAATAAACGAGCGCCGGCAGCTGCAAACTTGTTGGCTATGGCCTTTCCGATGCCCTTACTGGCTCCTGTTATGACAACATTCATGACAAATGATTTGATGGCTATAATAATTATCTTTGACCGTCTTGTAAAGATAAACAAGCTTCAAGGATAAATTGAATAGATTGCCCAGAAGATACAAACACGTTTTTTTTGATTTGGATCATACCCTTTGGGATTTTGATACCAATGCGCAACATAGTTTGCACGACCTGTATCATGAATTTGAGCTTCATGCTACTGTAACGCCAGACTTTGAGGCATTCTATTCGAAATATATTTATCACAATAAAATACTGTGGGACCGCTACCAGAAAGGATTCATCAGCGTAGATGAATTAAAATGGAAAAGAATGTGGAGAACCCTGCTAGAATACAAAATAGGAGATGAAAAGCTAGCAAAAGCACTGAGTGTTCGTTTTTTGGAAATTTTGCCTACAAAAAATAAATTGTTTCCTTATACCATCGAGATTTTAGAATACTTACAAGAAAAAAAATACCAGCTTCATTTAATCACGAACGGATTCGAAAAAACCCAGTGGAACAAGTTGCGTAACAGCAATATTGAAAAGTATTTCTCTCAAGTCATTACCTCAGAGAGGAGCAATTCAGTAAAGCCAGAAAAAGAAATATTTGAATTTGCCCTTCAACAAGCAGGCGCCACAATTCAGGAATCCATCATGATTGGAGACAACCTGGATGCAGACATTCAAGGAGCAATCAACGTCGGGATGGACAGCATTTTTGTAAATCACATTAGCGTGTCCGCCCATATACAACCTACCTATACCATAGCTCATTTGCAAGAACTAGAAGCAATACTTAAATAGATGAAAATAAAAAACCTCCTTGTGCAGGAGGTTTAATCAATACTGTAGGAAGCAAATTACATTTCAGTAGTTTTTTTGTCTTTGCTGCAAGGCTTTCCTTTGCAACAAGATTTTCCTTTAGCACATTTTTTATTTTTTCCTTTGTCTGTATTGGCAAAAGAAACACCGCTGATCAACAAAGCAGCAGTAGCAAACAATAATACCTTTTTCATAATGATTGATTTTGATTGATTAATTAGAGTGAAATTACTTAAAAAAGGGCGAAAAAATCAAAATTTACACTTTTGAATATGCAGCCATTATAAGGTAGCAATGACAGTTACACCTCCCTGAACTACCTGGTTCAACCCTACCTGCAACTGCGTTCCCAAGGGCAAAAGAAGGTCTACCCGGCTTCCAAATTTGATGAAGCCTAGCTCCTCACCTTGCTTTGCCTGTTGCCCTATAGTTGCATAATTAACAATTCTTTTGGCCAAGGCGCCGGCGATCTGCTTCACCAACACTTCTGTAGTGCCTTTTTTGATCACCGCGGAATGGCGTTCATTTTCAGTGGAAGATTTAGGATTCCAGGCTACTAAATATTTTCCCTTGTGGTATTGATTGTAGACAATCTCTCCACTCAGGGGATACCGATTGACATGAACGTTGGCAGGACTCATAAAAATAGAAACCTGCAATCTTTTTTCTTTGAAATACTCGTTATCAAATGTCTCCTCTATCACTACCACTTTTCCATCGGCAGGAGCAATGATACAATTGTCCTGAATAGTCAGCTGTCGAGCGGGGATTCTGAAAAAAGAAACAATAAATAAAAACAATACAACAGAAAGAAATAGAAATAGCCAGCAAAACCAATGACCGATCGTGGGACAAGCCCAGCAAGCTACAAAATTGAGCGCCGTAAGAACAATAGCGGTTATAGCAATGGTTGCATATCCTTCTTTGTGAATAGTCATATCGAACGTTTGAGTCGCAAATGTACTAACAGAAGGGCAGAATAATAATCTCTTATAAAAATAATTGAACGTATAGCCATACAAAGGGCGTGGCAAGCAATAAGGAATCAAACCGATCCAGAAAACCTCCATGACCCGGCATGAAATGTCCGCTGTCTTTAATGTTGGCAAGTCTTTTCAGTTTGCTTTCAAAAAGATCGCCCACAGTTCCGGTAACAGATGCGATGGCAGCAATCAACACCCAATGTATCCAATGAATCGATTGCAGGAAAGCCAGGTTGCTGCACAACCAGCCAATGATGGCCACACTTAACACAATGCCTCCAATGGTGCCTTCCCAAGTTTTCTTAGGAGAAATAACAGAAAAAGGAGTTTTGCCAATAAGCGACCCCACCAGGTATGCCATGGTATCATTGATCCAAATGGAAAAAACGATAACACAAGGTAAAATCGGTAAGTAGGCATCTATCCCACTTTGTATGTCTTTGGTATGGTACAAATAAAACTGCCCTCGCATTCCCAGATCAACCAGCAACATCAAGGGCAAAATAATGTACACCAGTGCCAAGGGTAAAAAATAATAAAAGTGATTACCAGCAATGAGTTTTGCTATTTTACTAAGTTCATATAACGCACCCAATAGTACGATGGTGAACAAAGTAAGAAACAAATAGCCGTTGAGCAACAGTCCCGACAACATCACCAAAGAAAAAATGATGGCAGTGAGTGAACGGGTTTTCAATGTCTGAATATGTATAGCCAATGGAATTAGTTTGATGTAAGAGGATTGCCGTTAGGTTCATGAATCAGCAGCGCTTGTTCACGGGTATAAATGTTCATTTTGTTGGTTTCGGAGTGCTTGTCTAATAATTTAAAGAAGACAACCAATATTCCAATGGCAAGTAAGCCGACCCACCAGTCAACCTTCGGATCCAATTCACTTACGTCCAATTTCGCTTTTTTAGCACTCAATAAAAACATTTGTGAAACAGCAATAGCATTGTTTAAAAAATGGGCGATGATATTGATCCAAATATTTTTGGTTTTAAAATAAATAAGACCCAAAACAAAACCAAGGATGGCTCGACTCACAAACAAATACACTGATAAATGGATAAAACTAAAAATAAGGGCAGTCACTAAGATTCCCAAAAAGGGATTTTTCCACCATTTCACCAGGATGTTTTGTAGAGCGCCTCTGAAAAAAACTTCTTCAAACATGGCAGGAAAAAAAGCCATGATGACCAATGCCAAAATATATTCAGGGATACTTTTTAAGTTACTCAGCAAAACTACTTGTTCGTTGTAAGCGGCTTCTAGGCTTTTGCCCAATGCATTCAATGCAGGAAACAGCGCTATCACTTTTTTGGACAACTCTTGTAGTGGCATGGCCAGCAGGTTGGCCATGAATATGAGTAAAAAACCAATCGCTACCTGGTAAAGATTCAAATACTTGTTAAAGCCCAGCCAGAATGGATTTTTGCCATTGCACACCCATGAATACAACGCAGCAGGAATAAACAACACACACAAAGTACCCACTACCTGCAACATTCTAGAGGCGGAAACATTGGCCGGATCTTTGAGCGCCTCCAACATGGCTGTCCCTATTTGTGAAAGGGGGGTTCCGGGAGGCACAATGGAAAAACCAATCACCACTTGCAGCACAGTGGTCAGCATCAATCCCGCACCCAGAAACAGTAACAACATGCCCAATTGACCAACTCCTGTGTAACCTTTATTGCTTTTGTATTGCATACGCCGTTTATTAATTGTAATTTTGCAGTTGCAATATACAAAGAATGCCATGCCCAACATAGGACCTATACAATTGCCCCCTTTTCCGCTTTTATTAGCACCGATGGAAGATGTCAGTGATCCTCCATTCAGGGCGGTGTGCAAAGACAATGGCGCCGATGTAATGTATAGTGAATTTATCAGCAGTGAGGGACTAATAAGGGATGCTATTAAAAGCAAACAAAAACTGGATTTCAGCGAAGAAGAAAGGCCCTTTGGCATACAGATATTTGGAGGAGATGAAGAAGCCATGTCGTTGAGTGCTAAAATTTGCGAAACGGTTCAACCCGATTTGGTAGATATTAATTTTGGCTGTCCGGTGAAAAAAGTAGTGAGTAAAGGTGCCGGCGCCGGCGTATTGAAAGATATTGATTTGATGGTACGCTTAACCGAAGCAGTTGTCAAAAGCACTCAGCTGCCTGTCACTGTCAAAACAAGACTAGGCTGGGATGAACAATCAAAAAACATTGAAGAAGTAGCAGAAAGATTACAAGACGTGGGGGTGCAGGCATTGTCCATTCATGGACGGACAAGGGCTCAATTATACAAAGGCGAAGCCGACTGGACCTTGATAGGGAAAGTTAAAAACAATCCCCGGATACACATTCCTATTTTCGGTAATGGCGATATCGACAGCGCCCAAAAAGCCTTCGAATATAAAAACAGGTATGGTATTGATGGCATCATGATTGGAAGAGCTGCCATCGGTTATCCATGGATATTCAGAGAAATAAAATCTTACTTAGAAGACAAAACCATTCTTGCCCCGCCTACACTTGAAGAGCGAATTGCCGTGTGTAAAAAACATTTGCATAAATCCTTGGAATGGAAAGGGCCGATTGTGGGCATAAACGAAATGCGCAGACATTATACCAATTATTTAAAAGGGTTGCCGGGTATTAAAGAATTCCGATACAAGTTAGTTACCCTCACCGATCCACAGGCCATCAATGAAGTGCTGGATCAAATCAGTGCACATTACAAGGACTATCAATTTCAGCATACACCGATTGAAATCATTGATTACCACCAGAAATGCCCATTGTAACTGTTTGATACATTGAATGCAGAGGAAAAAATTGCAAAGAATCTAAAGTCATCGATCAAGCCCCAAAGCTTCTTTCATTTCCTTTCCCAATGGAGGGACCCCCGATTCAAAAAAATGTGTTAGAACGCCTTCTTCATTCACAATGTACTTGCAAAAATTCCAGGTAGGCGCTTGATCATTCCAGCCATTAAAATTTTTATGGGTGAGCCATTTGTATATTTCTTCTTGCTGTTCTTTTTTCACCACCACTCCTTTCATTGACAATGGAAACGTAACGCCGTAATTTTTCTTGCAAAAAGAAGCGATGCTTGCATCTGTCCCCTTCTCTTGATGCTGAAAATCATTGGCAGGAAATCCAATGACGACAATGTTGTTGTATTGATCATATAGTTTTTGTAGCGCTTCGTACTGCGCCGTAAAACCACAATCAGAAGCCGTGTTCACCAATACAATCTTTTTTCCTTTTAAAGATGACAATGGCAGTTGGCTGCTGTCGTTGAGTAAAAGGGTATAGGAATAGAAATCAACCAATGGTTGAATCTTATCGACATTAGCAGCAGAGGCTTTTTTGCCCGACTTCATGATCAAAGGATAAAAAGCCTTTAATATTTTTTGTCTGGTTGTCATTTGTTTAGAATTTTTGTTGGCTACTGTCACATAGATAGTAGCGCCAGTAAATAAAGCGCACAATACAATAATGGTTTTCATCGTCCAATGAAATTTAGTAATAGTCATATTAACCAATAAGCTTTTTGAAGAGGCCAAGCTTGCCTTTGAAAGGAGGATATTTCATCGCCGGATCAAACCATGTGGGCGTTTTCAAAATAGATTTTTGATGACTGAAAGTATCAAAAGTATGTTTACCCTGGTACCCACCTATTCCGCTGAATCCTCGACCACCAAAAGGCAGGTGGTGATTGGTCAAATGCCATACTGTATTGTTGACACAGCCGCCGCCAAATGGCACCCGTTCTAACCATTGCTTTTCCACTGAGGCAGAGGAAGTGAACACATACAAGGCCAATGGATTCTTATTGGCAGCAATTATTTTCATGGCTTCTTCGCGTGTCTTAAAAGTCAAAATAGGCAAAAGTGGGCCGAAAATTTCTTCCTGCATAATGCGGCTGTCCATTCGTACTTGATCCATCAAGGTTGGCTCAATAAACAATTGACTTCGATCTGTTTTACCGCCCTGCAAAATATTCCCATCAGACAGATATTGGACAATCCGGTCGAATTGTTTTTCATTGATGATCTTCCCATAATGAGAAACAGACAAAGGATCTTCGGTATAGAATCGTTGGATGGTATTTTTCAGCTGCTGCACCAATTCGTCCTTCACTGACTCGTGGACCAGTAAATAATCAGGAGCGATGCATATTTGTCCTACGTTGGAAAATTTTGTGACCACAATCCTTTTAGCAGCCACTTGCAAATTCGCATCTGCTTCAACAATACAAGGACTTTTTCCACCTAGCTCCAAGGTAACTGGAACAAGGTTTTTGGCTGCCAGTTGATAAACGGCTTTGCCCACCGTCGTACTGCCGGTAAACAACACATGATCAAATACAAAATGATTCATCATTTCAGGAACCACCACTGCCCCATCACCTTCTACAAACCGAATGTATTTTGGATCGAATGTTTCTGCGATCATTTTTTTCATGACCGCACTCGTGGCAGGTGCATACTCAGAAGATTTAAGAACCATACAATTCCCTGCAGCAATCGCACCCACGGCTGGCTTCAACAGCAATTGAAAAGGATAATTCCAGGGGCTGATGATCAATACCACGCCCAGGGGCTCGGGATAGATATAACTCTTGGACGGAAAATTCAACAGATTGGTTTTCACTTTGGTCGGCTTCATCCAAGCTTGCAAGTGTTGAATAGCATAGTTGATTTCAGACAACAACATCCCATTTTCAGACACCCAGCATTCTTCGGGACTCTTTTTCAAATCAGCATACAGTGCGTGGTAAATTTCTTGTTCATACTTTTCTGTCACCTGTTTCAGCGCCTGCAATTGTTGTTTTCTGAAGGTATAGGATTGGGTGGCGCCACTTTCGTGAAATAGGCGCATATCTTGTAATTCGTTAACCGAGACCATTGTTGTAAATTTGTTCTAAAGTTACACAAGAATTGATGAGCGATGAACAATATATGAAGCTTGCATTGGCAGAAGCACAGAAGGCCTTCAACAAAGAGGAAGTGCCTGTGGGTGCAATTGTGGTAATGAACAATACGGTGATTGCCAAAGCTCATAACCAGGTAGAGTTACTGAAAGACAGTACGGCCCATGCAGAAATTCTGGCCATCACCACTGCTTTTCAGTTTCTGGGAAGCAAGTATTTGCCCGAAGCCACCCTTTATGTGACCCTGGAACCCTGCTTGATGTGCAGTGGAGCCCTCTACTGGAGCAAAATTGGTCGCATCGTATTTGGAGCATTTGATGAAAAAAACAGCTATCGAAGATGCACCGATACCAACACTCCTTTTCATCCAAAAACAGAAATTACGGGGGGCGTCATGGAAACAGAATGCGCGGAATTGATGAAAACATTTTTTCAGCGACTGCGCTAGGTCATTTTTTTAATGTGAATTAAGGTTTAACCTTGTTAGTCTCCGCCAACAGAATGCCTAAACAGCCGGTGATTTGATCTGCGTTCAACACAAATAAATATTACCTTCGCAAATAAAAAAACTACTCATGTCATTTACATTAGCCCCATTACCTTACGCACACGAAGCATTGGAACCGCACATTGATGCACAAACCATGCAGATACACCACGGCAAGCACCATCAAGCATATGTTGACAACCTGAACAAAGCCATTGCAGGCACGGCTCACGAAAACAACAGTTTGGAGGAGTTGATTCAACAAGCAGGAAGCATCAGTGCTGCCGTTCGGAACAATGGTGGTGGTCATTGGAATCATACTTTTTTCTGGGCCAGCATGGCGCCCCATGCAGGTGGAGCACCTTCCGGAAAATTAGCCGAAGCCATCGATAGCGCTTTTGGATCGTTTGACGCTTTCAAAGAAAAATTCAGCCAAGCCGGCATGACCCGCTTTGGAAGTGGATGGGCATGGTTGATTGTTAAAGAAGGAAAATTAGAGATCTGCTCTACCCCCAATCAAGACAATCCCCTAATGGATGTGGCAGAAGTTAAGGGCACACCTATCTTGGGTGCCGATGTATGGGAACACGCTTATTATTTGAAATATCAAAATAGAAGAGCAGATTACCTTTCTGCATTCTGGAATGTAGTGAATTGGAAAGTGGTGGAAGAAAGAATGAATGCCGCCTTATAAGATCATTTGAATTTGACAGGCCTCAGGTTTTGTATGCGCAATACATATCTGGGGCCTTTTTGTATGTATTAAGGGACTGGATCGTGTCCGTGTCCACCCCAGGGATGACATTTTGCAACTCTTTTAAGGGTAAGCCATCCGCCTTTCAAGGGTCCATATTTTTGGAAGGCTTCTACCCCATATTGGGAGCAAGTGGGCGTATACCTACACTTCGGACCCAAGAGCGGTGAAATCAACCATTGATAGCCCTTGATCAAAAAAACAAATGGTACACTAAGGATTCGGTTGATGATTTTCATGCTGGATTCGAATCAGTTTTTGTATCAGCTTCCCCATTGCTTCGTATAAGTGGGCATAACTGGGCAAGGCAGTGTCAGTGAAAATAAAAAAGACAGCAAGTTGAATATTGTTTTCTAGCAATTGTTCTTCCAAGGCGTTTTTTTGAAGCCGATAAGATTCCCTCATCAATCGTTTGATTCGATTGCGGTCTACTGCTTTTTTAAAGTGTCTTGCACTTACCGAAAAACCAGCTTGCAATATATGGGGTTGGTTGGTTGAAAGCCAGATGGCTTTTATGGGGTACATCGTCAGGGGTTTGCCTGTTGCAAAAACCTGCTGAATTTGTTTGGTGCTTTTTAATTTACTTTCCTTGCCTAAAAAATATCGTTGGGCTGTTTTCAATGATAACAAGTTAGTGAATGAAATCCATTAAAAAAGCCTTTGCAAGAGCAAAGGCTGTATAATGATGTTGAATACAATCATTCTATTTTTTTGAACCATGCTCATCAGAAACAGTCAATTTATGACGTCCTTTTGCTCTGCGGCTGGCCAATACTTTACGACCATTCGCATCTTGCATACGGGCACGAAATCCGTGAACAGATTTTCTGCGACGGGTATGGGGCTGATAGGTTCTTTTTTTACCTGGCATTGTTGATTATTTTTTCCTTTAACAAATATTGTTAGCTTGTTTTCATCGGCCAGGCACCATCCCGGCTTCTTGTGAAAGGACGGCAAAGGTAGGCCTTTCGGCATAAAAAAAGAAGGGAAAGAGATAAAAATCGATGAATAAGAGGTCGATAGCCTGAAAATCAAGGGTTTTGTGCCAAAATGAGCTTACTGGACGTGATGGATTGCCCATAAAAAAGACTGGCATGGGCATCAAAATAACCAGCATCACCCGTGGTAAAAAACTGCCGAAGGCCTGTTTTGGAACAATTCTTTTCCATTTCAGGATGTTTCTGCAGATAATCAACCAAGCTATTGGCCACAATCGCACCCTGTGACACCACGTTGATTCCTTCGGGCGTATTGGCTTTGATGGTATCCATCAACAAAGGATAGTGGGTACAGGCCAACAACAAGGTATCGATGGCGGGATCTTTTTGTAAAATATGATCGATGTGCAGCTTGACAAAATGATTGGCTTCGGGGGTGTGATACAAATTGTTCTCCACCAACCCTACCCATTCCGGACAGGCCTCTTGCGACACTACTACCTGCGGAAAAAACTTACGGGTTTCCATCAAATAGGAGCCCGATTGAATCGTTCCTTGAGTGCCCAACACACCCACATGACCAGTTGGAGAGAAGGTTCCGATCACTTCAGAAGTAGGACGAATCACCCCCAATACTCTTTTATCAGCACCCATTTTAGGTAAATCATTTTGCTGAATGGTTCTAAGGGCTTTGGCGGAAGCGGTATTGCAAGCCAAAATGACCAACGAACAACCTTGATCGAAAAACCATTGTACAGCCTGTAATGTATACCGATATACAGTGTCAAAATCTTTGTCACCATAGGGCGCACGAGCATTGTCCCCCAAATAGAGATAATCATATTGAGGCAATGCTGCTGTAATCTCTTTTAAGATAGTCAGTCCGCCGTAGCCACTATCAAATATGCCGATGGGTTGACGCATCATGTTTCAAAAATAACAAAGCCACCTCGTATTCAGTGAGGTGGCTTCTATCTTTTGCAAAATAATTATATTAAGGCTTTTTGGCTGGTGCAGCAGGTGCATCTTTGATGCCCAATTTCTTTTTCACCAAGGCAAGCACATCATCACCGGGAGGGCCGACGATTACAGAGTTGATGTCCAGGATGTATGCATAACCACTTTCTTTGGCTACTGCCCTGATGGCATCCAGTGCCTTGGTACGCAAAGGCGCAATTTTTTTCTGGGCTTCTTGTTGATACATGTCTTGTGCCTGTTGATTCCAATTTTGAGCACGTTGGTATAAAGCTACTAGTTCGTTGCGTTTGATTTCTTTCATACTGGGAGAAAGCTTGACAGAGTCTCTAACAAAAAGGCTGTCTTTGTCATTCAGCTCTTTCATCATATCCTGACCTTGTTGAGCCAAGGAAGCTTGATATTCTTTTAGTTCAGCATCTGCTTTTTGTGCTTCGGGCATCACGCTGATTAATTCATCTGTACTGATGTATCCAATTTTGTTTTGTGCAGACGCTCCGAAAATGCTCAAAGTCATTGCAGCTAGTAGGAATAATGGTTTCATGTTTTATATGTGTTGTTTGATATAATAAAAAATGGACTGATTATTTGATACCCATGCTTTTCAGGATCTCTTCACTCTTGTCTAGCTTGGGGTCTGCAAAGATAATGGTAATTCCCTCACTTTTATCAAGGATGAAGTCGTACTGCTTTTCAACCGCCAGTTTCTGAACAGCATTGTATACTTTGTCTTGAATGGGCTTGATCAGCTCTTGTCTTTTCTTAAACAAATCGCCTTCAAAACCAAATCTTTGCCGTTGCAAGTCTTGTAATTCTTTTTCTTTATTGTAGATCTCGTCTTCTCTTTTCTTTTTAAGATTATCAGTAAGCATGACCTGCTCTGCTTCAAAGTCTGCATGCATTTTGTCGACTGCTGTTTGCTTTACATCGATTTCCTGTTGCCACATTTGACTGAACTGATCCAATTTGGTTTGCGCATTTTTATATTCAGGGATTTTTCCCAAAATATATTTAGAATCGATGACCGCATATCGTTGTGCATGGGCCATCAATCCCATGAACAGCAATAAAAAAGCAATGATTGATATTTTTCTCATTGAATAGATTTTTGTGGTTTAACCACTATTCTGCTTCCTGACCCAGCATGAAGGTAAACTTCGCTGCGCCTTTCAAGCCTGTTGTTTGATTGTATCGATCAATTCCCACACCATAATCAAATCCTAACAATCCGAACATTGGCAAGAAAAAGCGCATGCCCACTCCCACCGATCTTCTGAGTTTGAAAGGATTGTACTCTTTGAATGAATACCATCCATTGGCCGCTTCAAAGAATGCCATTCCATAAATGGTACTGCTGGCATTGGTGCTGAAAGGATAGCGCAACTCCACGGTATATTTATTGAAAATGGTAAAATATTTTGAAGGCGTTCCTGCATCCGGATTGACTTTAGGATCAGAACTGCTATAGACAGGATAGCCTCTATGTGCAATGATGTCGTATCCAAGCAAAGCAAAGGTATTGCTCAATCCAGCGTCTCCCACCTGGAAGCGCTCGAATGGAGAGATGTCCAAATTGGCATTGTATTTTCCAATAAAACCATATTTGGCCGCAGCTTTTAAAATAAATTGTTTGTTTTTATCGGCCCCTCTTGCCCTGCCAATAGGAGTATACCATTCGCCATTGAAGCGCCATTTGTGAAATTCAGGAAGCTCGTACTTGTTGGCTGTATTAGAAGAAATGCCCAGCAAAGAATAAGGAAGCGTAAACTGGCCACTCAGCATGAAGTTGGATCCACTGGTAGGAAAAATAGGATTGGGACCGGCAGAATTACGCATCAAAGCGATTTTCAAGCTGATGTTCGTAGAGGTTCCATTGCTCAAGCCACTGAAAATGTTGCTGTAGTTTCTGAGTTTATACTGTTGAAAATTCAATGAATACACCAAATTGAAATAATCATCTGGCCATTTCAATTGCTTGCCCAATGACAAACCAAAGCCCACTGTTTTTACATAGGATGTATCTCCGCAGCTTTTGCAATAACCTCCATAAGAATTGATGGCATTGGCGTATTTGGTATTAAAATAATTGATGGAAAAAGAATTGCGCTTGTTTCCACCCAGCCATGGTTCCGTAAAAGAAAAATTATACGAACGATAGGCACGTCCATTGGACTGGGCCCTTAAGCTCAATCTTTGTCCATCCCCTGATGGCAAAGGATCCCAGGTAGAACGGCTGGTTATATTCTTAATAGAAAAATTATTAAAAGTCACACCCAGCGTACCGGTCAATCCAATGCCGCCGCCAAAACCGGCAGATAATTCCAACTGATCAGAAGACTTTTCTTCTACTTCCCAGTTGATGTCTACTGTTCCGTTGTCTGCATTGGGCACCACATTCGGATTGATTTTTTCAGGATTGAAGAAACCCAATTGAGACAACTCGCGTTGGGTACGAATGATATCGGCCCGACTGAATTTTTGTCCAGGAACAGTACGCATTTCACGAAGGATTACATAATCCTTCGTTTTGTCATTACCCGTCACCGTTATTTTGCCATAGGTAGCTTGGGGGCCTTCCGTCATTCTGATTTCAAAATCAATGGTATCATTGTATACCGCAGTTTCTACAGGATCCAATCTGAAAAACAGATATCCATCATCTTGGTACAAGCTACCGATATCTCCGCCTTCTGCAGACAATTGCTTGCCCAAACGCTTATTCAATAATTCAAGATTGTAGATATCGCCCTTTTGAATACCGAGTAACATATTCAATACTGAATCCGAATATTTGGTATTGCCTCTCCAACTAATGTTACCAAAAAAATACCTTCTTCCTTCATTTACCTTGATATCAATATCCAAATTTCCTTTGCTGTTGATGATTTGAGTATCAGCTACAATCACCGCATCCCTCAAACCTTGTGCATTGTAATAGTCAAGGACTTTTTCTTTGTCTTCGGCATATTTGGACTCATTGAATTTGGAGCCACTGAACAATTTAAATCGAACATACGGATCGAGGACTTCTTTTGTTTTGGTAGGAGATAAAAATCCAAAGTTTCTGAAATATTGCTTAGCGCTTATCCCTGAAGTGGTATCTCCATAAGGACTTACGGGCGTATGAGGAAACAAAGTGATTCGAGTCATTTCCTTGGTGCCTTTCATTTGCTTTTTAAGCTTAAGGTCTTGCACCTGTTCATTACCGGTGAAATTGATCGTATTGATTTTTACTTTGTTCCCTTTATGGATGGTGAATGTAAGTGAAGTGCCGTTGGCAATGCCCACCGCCGGTGTCTCCTCAATATCGATGGTTACATTTCTATATCCTTTTTCATAAAAGAATTTTCGGGTGGCTTCCACCGCACTCAACTTCATGTTTTCGGTCAACACTCTATCCTTGGACAAACCAATTTTTGTATCCAAGTCATCGATATCTCCCTTCTTAATGCCGATGAATTTGTAATCAATCAACCGAGGCCTTTCTTTGATGGCAATCTCTAAAAAAATCGTGGACTCTTGCATTCTCACAATATCAATCTGCACACTCGATACGAGGCTTTGTTTCCAAAGTTTAGCAATCGCTTTTCCAAAAGCATCGGATCCGGGCAATTGCACTTTATCTCCTACGGCCAAGCCTGAAATGGAAACAATTAAGTTGGGGTCAAATGCCTGTGCACCTGTTACCGTAATTCCGCCAATGGTATAATTTTTGGGGTATTTGGTATTGAATATTTCCTGCAATGCCGGGTCAACCGACGGGGGCAATGTATCTTTTTGTTGTGCCAGAAGATGCTGACTCAATATAAACAACCCTGCAATAAGTAAAAATCTACGATAAGTCCGGTGCATCAATTGGTTTTTTTCGATTGGCAAATTAAGCCCATTAATGAAAAGTATTTGTTAAATGAAATCCTTTGAATGGTTTGTTTTTATTGGTTTTACAGGTCTTCTGCCTTCAATTGCTCCCCCGTTTTGCCAAATCTTCTTTCTCTTCGTTGAAAATCGACAATCGCCTCGTATAAATGCTCCTTCCGAAAGTCTGGCCACAAGGTCTCTGTGAAATACAATTCAGCATAGGCCAATTGATACAACAAAAAATTACTGACGCGGAACTCTCCGCTGGTTCGAATCATTAGCTCCGGGTCAGGAATGCCTGCAGTTGTCAAATGTTCTTCAAACACTTGCTGGGTGATGGCTGCCGAAGACAATTGACCTGATTCCACCGCCACCCCAATGGACTTTACTGCCTGTATAATTTCCCATCTGCTGCTATAACTCAAGGCCATTACTAGCCGAAGGCCTGTATTGGCTTGGGTTTCACGGATGGCTTCTTTTAATTCGGCGATGGCATTGAGGGGAAGCATACTCGTGTCTCCAATCACCTGTAGCTGAATGTTGTTCTTGTTAAGGGTAGGCACTTCTTTGCGAATGGTGCTCACCAATAATTCCATCAGTCCCTGTACCTCAGTTGCAGGGCGGTCCCAATTTTCTGTACTAAAGGCATACAAAGTAAGGTATTGAATGCCTATCTCGGCAGCACCTTCTACTACTGATCGTACGCTTTCCACTCCATGAAAATGGCCAAATAGACGGTTTTCTCCTTTTTCCTGGGCCCACCTGCCATTGCCATCCATGATGATGGCGATGTGCCTGGGGAGTTTATCGGTATTGATCATTTGCATGCTACTCATAAACCGCTGAATTGGGGCCTTCTACAAGGCTGTAAAAGTAACAAAATTTAAGGGAACTAGGGTGAAATCAGCCAAATGGTCCTGAACATTCATTCTGGTACAAACAAAACAGCCGCTGCAGTTGCAACGGCTGTACATATTTTGATTCAATCTTGTTTACTGGGTAGGGCAACGATAAGAGCTGATATTAAAAGAAAGGCCAATTTCGGCTACTATAAACTGATCTTTTTGTTTGCTCCAGCCACGCTGTCTTCCGGGCACACTGCTCAAAGGATTATTGGGGTCAATCTCGTAAGATCTATCCTGCAGCAAATAAGCAATGGAATAGCCATTGGGACCATCGGGGAAATAAGGATCCTTGGGCGCATAGGTGGTACTTACGTCATCCAAGTAGTCGGTGGTGGTGAAATGTTGGGTAACCTCAAAGGAAAGATTCATCTTTTGATTGATGCTGTATTTTATACCCACTCCAAAAGGGATGCTAAAGGCAGTGGTACCGTAAGGCTTTCTACCCATATAGCCGCCATTTTGACCTTCGGTTCCCAATGGGCGCAAAAACACTTTGGTTCCGCGGTAGTATGTATAAGGATCGTAGCTGAAAATGCCCACGCCCAAAGTGACATAAGGAGTGAAAAAATACAAAGGATCGCCGGGGATGTACTTCATGAAATTAAAATCACCCTGCAGGGCGAACTCATAAACGTTTGAATTAAAACTGAGGTTTCTGGTTCTTTGATAAGCATTCTTGCTGTAGGTGTCGCTGTATCCCAGCTGTGCAAACCTTCCGGCAGCCCTAACACCAATATAATTGCCAAATTGTTTGCGGAAAAAGATTCCGACAGCCGGCTTGGGATTGTTCAATCCCAGTTTGGTGTTTAAATCTCCGAAATAATGGGCAGCACCCACCGTTACGCCAAATTCTCCTTCATGAAAATACCCATTGGACTGGCTATAAGAATGGCCCGATAACAATAAGGCAACCAAGAAAACAATGATGCGATTCACTTTAGTCATTTGATTAGATTCTGAATAATAGGTTGTAAAGATATGGCAAGGGATTGTAATGGAACATTTTGAGGGTTGAAAATAGAAAAAAGCAGCATAATTAACAGTGCATTAAGCAATTGCGTAGGAGTCTATCGATTTTTTTCCACTCTAAGCCCTGCGCTCATGACATGCAACAACGGGTCGTCTCGCATGATTTGAACCAGCCTAAACGTGTACAACCCCGGATGACGAAATCGACAGGAAGTATATTTTTTTCTGACCACCCAAATATCGTTCATCCCGGTTCCGTCCCAGCCATTGGCATCGTCTCCTAAAGTGAGGTTGATCTTTTGAAAATCCGACAGGGTATCCGCAGGTGATTGAATGCCCAATTGCAACCAGATGTTGTTGTACAAAAAAGCATCTGTATGACGCAGTACAATAGACACGTTGTAAACAGCATTTGTATCGGTGATCAGGAACTGTCCTTTTGCCGTATCCGTCGTTTCCCATTGATGAGCAGAAAAAGAAACGTTTTTTTCAAAGACATCCATTTGTTTACAGGAATAGAAACCCAATGCCATGAAAACCAGCATCCCATAAAAGACAACATAAATGGGAGCATTCATTCTAGGAGTTGATTTTATTGACATCAGTCGAAGCATACTTTACAATACATTTAAAACTTGTTCTTTTGCTTTTTCGAGTTCATCTTTCATTGCCACTACACATTTCTGAATAGCTGCATCATACGCTTTGCTGCCGGTGGTGTTGATTTCTCTTCCTATTTCCTGCAATAAAAAAGATAATTTTTTTCCTTTGCTGGCATCTGATCCATGAATGATGTCATTAAAATAGACACAATGCTGGCGCAAACGAATCTGCTCTTCATGAATGTCAATCTTTTCCATGTAATAGATGAGCTCTTGTTCCATTCTATTTTGATCAATCTTTTCTTTGCCTACATGTTTGTCCAACAGCTGATTGATTTCTTCTTTGATTCTTACTTTTCTGTTTGGCTCTAAAACCAAAATGGCTTCCTCCTGGGTTTGGATATTGGCTATTCGAAGCAAAAGATCCTTTTGCAAGGAGGCCCCTTCTTCTTCTCTGTGCCGATTCAATTCATCGATGGCCGCGGTTAATACATTTTTGAAATGGGAAAAGTCATCTTCCTTCAGAAACTCATTGCTGGGCGAGACAACTTCGGGCAGGCGCAACAAGGAACTTAATATAGCATGCGTGTCCAAGGAGAGCTCTTCGGACAAATCCTTGAGTTGTGTATAGTAAGCCTTGATTAAGTCTGTATTAATGGTAACGGGCCTGGAAGCGCCGTTTTGCTTGATGCTGATGTAACAATCGATGGTGCCTCTTATCAATTGCTCTTGTAAAATATTGCGTATATCAAACTCATACGGCTTGAGCAAAGGGGGAAGCTTTAATTGCAACTCAAATTGTTTGCCGTTTAATGCTTTCACTTCAACCAAGAAAGTCTTGTCGCCAATTGTTCGTTCAGCCCTTCCAAAACCTGTCATTGATTTAAGCATATGCTTTTATTTTTATTGCAATGTAAATGATTTATTGCTTTGAATGAAACAGAATTGAAGACATTAAAAAAGCTTGGCGATTTTCAGCCAAGCTTTAATATATGGGTGGGTTAGTAAGTACAGGGATACAATCCCTTACACAATATTAAAAATTATTTTGATTAATAAGAAAAAAAATGAGAAGTATTTTATCAACATTTCTATTTTGCTTGTGGATAAGGACAATGAAAAACAATTCATTTTTATTGTTGATCTGTGCAACAAACATCAACCTGCTTTTGTATTTTATAAAAGAAGATTCAATGAAAGTATTGAAAATAGTATACTTTCAGAAGACGAGAAAAAAATTAAAACGATTTCCGAAACATGCTTACGCATATTAACAATGCTTTTTTTCTCTGTAAAAAAGTATGTTGTGAGGCTATAAAAAAAATTTAAAAATTGTCCTCTCTTTTTTTAAAAAATAGCTGTTTTAGCCGAAAATATTCCATATCCCAAACCACGTTACCTTTGCATAAACAGAAACAACACCATTATGAAATTTCCCTCTCCTGTATCTACTGAATGGATTGCATCTCTCATTGGCGCACAAGTAATTGGCAATGCATCTGCACTTGCAACCGGCATCAATGAAATACACAAAGTGGAACCCGGTGATTTGGCATTTGTGGATCATCCTAAATATTACGATACTTGTTTGAATAGTGCTGCAACTTTTATTATTATCAACAAAGCAATGGAAGCGCCAGCAGGAAAAACTTTGTTTGTGGTAGAAAATCCATTCGAAGCCTATTGTGCCATTGTTCGGCATTTCCGGCCATTTGAAGTGGCAAAACAAATGGTCAGTGATCAGGCAATCATCGGAAAGGATACGGTGATTTTTCCAGGCGTATTTGTGGGAAACCACGTCACCATTGGAAAGAATTGCATCATTTATCCCAATGTAACCATCCTAGAGCATTGTATTATAGGGGACCATGTAGTGGTGCAAGCCGGCACTACAATTGGTAGTAATTCCTTTTATTACAACACCAAGAAAGACAGAGAGCGCTGGTATACAAAAATGCCGGATGGTGGCAGGGTCATCATTGAGAATGATGTAGAGATCGGATCGAATTGTACCATCGACAGAGGAGTGAGCCATGACACGCGCATTGGAATGGGTACAAAGATGGACAACCTGGTTCACATCGGACACGATACAGTGGTTGGCAAAAATTGTTTGATTGCGGCACAGGTAGGTATCGCCGGTGCGACCACCCTGGAAGATGGCGTTACACTATGGGGTCAGGTAGGGGTCAATAAAACATTGACCATCGGAAAAAATGCAGTGGTGTTTGCACAAAGTGGAGTGCCCAGCGATTTGGAAGGCAACAAAGTATACTTCGGAACACCTGCATTGGAAGCAAGAGAAAAACAAAGAGAGCTCGTGTGGATCAAAAGAATCCCTGAACTGTGGGATAAAGCAATGAAGAAATAAACCACCGCAATCAAGCCAGTAGTTGTCTGCACGTATACTGAATGGTTTCTTGCAAGGTCGTGTAATGAAAGTCGGGTAGAAAATTTTTCAATTTTTGATTTTCAAAATATACATGCGCCAGCGCAGTAGCGGCAGTTTCTTTGGTGATCAAGGGCGGCTTCCCGGTAAGCATACTTTTGCATGCTTCCAGTCTCCATACCAGCTCAGCTAACAAAGGCGTCACTTTTTTAGATGGTCTTTTTTTGCCAAAAGCATCCGCAATCTGATTGAACACATTTTGATAGGTAGTGTTTTCGGCACTCACAATAAATCTTTCTGCCACAATATCGGATTCCATGAGCATGGTCATGGCTTTACAAACATCCCTCACATCTACAAAGCCTGTTGTTCCATCTGTATACCAACCGAATTCTTCGTATACATTTTTAAAAATAGCCGTAGAGCCTTCATTCCAATTACCCGGACCTAGAATAATGGATGGATTCACCATCACCGCATTCAATCCTTCCGCAATGCCACGCCATACTTCCAGTTCGCCCAAATATTTACTTTGCCCATATACACTATTGCTTGTCTCCTTGGTCCAATGGGCGGTTTCGTCAATGGTTTGATTTTCGCGCAACCTACCCAAGGCTGCCACAGAACTCACGTACACCATTTTATGTACACCCGCCTCCAATGCAGCATTGACCACATTAGCAGTAGCTCGAACATTGATGTCGTACAAGGCCTTTTTGTCTTTTCTTGCAAAGCTTACTTTTCCCGCACAGTGATACAGAAACCGAACATCGCGCATGCAAGATTCCAACGCAATCACATCCAACAAATCACAGGAAACAATTTCCAGATGGTCATGTGAGGGAAGCGGTAAGGCCTTTTGATTGATCATGGCGCGCACTCGATGTCCATCCGACAACAATTGCTTGACCAGTGTTGTTCCCAGCAAACCAGCTGCACCGGTCACCAAATGAATAGTATTTGTTGTTTGTGGGGAGGTATGCAAGATTATGCGTTTGTATATTGATAAAAGCCCTGGCCTGTTTTTCTGCCCAAATGTCCCTTTTTTACTTTCTCTATCTGAATCGGGGAAGCTTGAAAACGAATGGCACCATCAAAAGCCTGGTATAAAGATTCTGATACAGCCAGATTGATATCAATTCCG
>CANGBQ010000005.1 GCA_947451985.1 Chitinophagaceae bacterium
AAACAGAACAATCGGCAGATTAAATTGTAATACATGCTATGAGCGAACCAATGGTAGAGGGAAAAGATTTTTATTACAATGAAGAAGGCTACATTGTCCTAACTGAACAATACCATCTGAACAAAGGCTTTTGCTGCGGAAATGGATGTTTGCATTGTCCATTTGAGTATGCTGCAGTGCCGGAACCCAAAAAAAGCGAATTGCTCAAACAAACAAATGAAAAAAACAGCTCGTCCTCATAAGAAAATAGCAGCCGATACACCTACCCCAAAAACAGAATATAGTTTTTTCGAAGACGTATATGCGGTTGTCCGGCTGATCCCAAAAGGCAGGGTCAGTTCTTATGGCGCCATTGCCGCTTACTTAGGCACCAAGTTAAGCGCTCGAATGGTGGGATGGGCCATGAATGCTGCGCATCAAGTAAACCCGCCAGTTCCGGCACAAAGGGTTGTCAATCGAAATGGAGTGCTCACCGGTAAACATCATTTTCACACCCCTACCGCCATGCAAGAACTACTGGAAAAAGATGGGGTAGAAATTAAAAATGATACCGTCGTAGATTTTACAAACAGATTTTGGAATCCCGCTACCGAACTCGGTCTATAGATTTTATTGATAATACGGACTGATCATCCAATATACAATTACACCGGTGACCGCTACATACATCCAGATGGGCCAGGTAATCCGAGTCAATTTTCGATGCGCCTCATACTCTCCAATCAATGCACGATACGCCGTAAATAGAATAAAGGGCAAGATGATTCCAGCCAAGGGAATATGCGTGAATAAGATTACATAGTAAATTAAGCGAATGGTTCCCTCTCCGCCAAATTTGGTTTCGCCGGCAAATAAGTGATGAGCAATATAACTGAGTAGAAATAGTACAGATAAAAGAATAGCAGCAAGCATAATTTTTTTATGCAATGCATAATTTTTTTGCTTTGCTGTTACCAAACCAGCCAACAACAAAACAGCTACCAACGAATTGATAACCGCATTGGCAGTTGCGAACACATGTGGATCAAAGGGCAGCGAAACCTGTAATTGAATTCGGTTCAATATTACCACTGCGGCAAAAACCACAGCAGAAACAACGTAGATAAAGGTTTTGGCTTTTGAATCATTCTTTTTAAATGATGGCGTCAGCATTGGTTTTATTTTTTATTTTTTGTAATACAGTAACCAGTAAAATAGTAAGGCCGATACCCACAAAGATAACCGGCAAGTAAGGTATAAATTCTCTAAAGATAGAAGGGCTTTTTTTGTCTTTTTCCAACATCAGCGTGGGGATGTCCATTGCCAGCTGTGCTTGTTTGACCGAATCAAATCCATTGTACCATCCCCTTACCACTCGATTGCTATCGAGCAGAAAAAAGTTTTCGGTATGAATAAAAGCGGTATCTACCTCGGTATCAGCAATACTGGCTTTTAGTTCGTTGAGAGCAAAGTCGTAGATTTCTTTTTTATCGGCCGTTCCAAACCACCAGGTATCATGATTGGCATTCATTCGATCAGCAAATGCGCGAAGTTGTGGAACACTGTCGTATTCAGGGTCGACACTCAGCGATACAAACTGAACAATTTCCGGATTCATTTCAAATGATTGTTGCAGTTTTTTCATCGCCCTTGCCATCCCTGGACAAATAGATGGGCATCGGGTGAAAAAGAAATCGATTACTACAATTTTTCCATGAAGGTCTTGCAAAGAAACTCGCTGTCCCAATTGATTGGTAAAATGCAGGTTCTCTGCCTGGTGCCACAGCGTATCCGAAACAAGTTTTCCTTTTACTTCCCGGGTCACCACATTGTCATAAAAATATCGGTGCGGCATATGAACAGCATCTTTGCTGAAATACTTTACCATCCAATACCCCGTAAGCGGCAACAGAATGGCCAATAACAATGCTTTAGCGGCGTTTTTATTCATTGAGAAGGTTCAAGGTTCTTATTCAATAACCATCTTTGAATAAAATGGTTCGATTGTTTTATCTAAAAAAAACCATCGTTTCTTTTCTGGAACGATGGTTAATGCTGTACAATTATTTTTCTATTACTGGTGTGCTTCGTTTGAAACTTGTTCCATTTTGTTTGGTCTACTACCGGCAGCTGTGTTGCGCAGGTTCTTCCAACTATTGCCATCAATCAAAAATGCAATGATAAACCATACAAACAAACACAAAGGAACAACAATGGTCATAATCAAATTGCGAATTTCATCGCCCAAGTGCATGAACACCGATACAATATAATAAGCTTTGGCAAGGGTGAGCAAACCAATGGTGCATTTGGTAGCCAATACGGTGGCGTATCCCAAGTGTCCATGTTGGGCGTACAGAAAATAGCCCAAGCCCAATTCCACAATGGTTAATACAGATAGTACCCAAAATATTTTCCAAATTCTTCCTGTTCCGCCTGAATGGTTTGGCTGAAAAGTAATTTCTGGAGAAGATGTATGTGCTGACATAAACAGTATTATTTAAACTTTTTTTAAAATTAAACTAGATAGAAACATAAGAATACGAATACCCAAACCAAATCCACAAAGTGCCAGTACAATCCAGCTTTTTCAATCATTTCATAATGACCGCGCTGGTCGAAATGACCCAGCTTGGTTTTGATGTACATCACAATATTGATCACTACTCCACTGAATACGTGAAAACCGTGGAAACCGGTAATGCCAAAGAAGTATCCGCCAAATGCAATCGGACCGGGTGTCGCAATTTCCTGGCCGTTGAACATGACTTCGGGGCCCCAAGGATTTTTGCTTACGGTAGTACCCCAATGTTCAATTTGTCCATTGACCAATACTGCATGATCGCCGGTAATCAAGTGCGTCCACTCCCAAGCCTGGCAACTTAAAAACGCAATACCACCCAAAATGGTCATGATCATATATTTTTCAACGCCCTTGCGGTTCATGTTGTGGCCTTCATGTACAGCCAACACCATGGTTACAGAACTGAAAATCAAAATAAAAGTCATCAAGCTCACAAAGGCGAGCGGAAGATTGGCGTGCCCTGCAAAAGGAAAAGCGTTGAATACGTGGTTGGGGTCTGCCCAATGGTTTACGCTGAATCGAATGGTGCCGTAGCTAATTAAGAAGGCGCCAAAAGTAAAGGCGTCACTCATTAAAAAGTACCACATCATTACTTTACCATAGCTAACGTTGAACGGACTTTTTCCACCGCTCCACCATTTTGTTCCCGCAGGAATTGCTGTTGTTGACATAAAAATAAATTCTAGTATCTAAAAAAATGAACTCTCTATTTAATCATTATTAAAAAAACCAGTAGATATACCCAAAGAATATCTACAAAATGCCAGTACGTGCACATTAGTTCTACAGGCACCATACTGTAATTTCTTGTCTTGCTGCTGAAGGCGCCTAACGACATGATCAGCAATGCAATCACACCTCCCACCACATGCAACGCGTGTAATCCAACAATCACATATAAAAACGAATAAGAAACACTTTTTTGTAAAGTCATTCCTTCGTTCCAAAATTGATTAAACCCTATCACTTGCAACACTATAAAAACGATGCCGAGCAGTAGTGTAATCGCCATCAATTTTCGGTAGGTTGCCATAGCCCTCTCTTTAAACGACTTGGCCGAAAGGTGCAGTGTTAAACTACTAATAATGATCACCAGCGTGCTATAATAAAACGCTACCGGTAGTTCATAAGTGACCCAATTCGCCTGATTGCGCTTCACTATATAAGCACTGGTTAAGCCGGCAAACATCATTATGATGCTACCAATACCTACCCACAAGGTAAACTTGTGTGGGTGTATTTTATTTTTCTGTTGCATCGCCACTGAACTCATTTCGCTTCTCCTTTCGGTTTAACTGTTTAGTATAGTTTGATTGTGAGCAGAATCAATGCGGCTTGATTTTATCAGCATACATACTCAAAAACACAATCATCAAATAAAAATAAGAACTGAACATTACTTTTCTTGCCGATGGAATATCCATTTTCAACAAAAGCAATATGCTTACATACACCATCCAAACATTGCATCCCAACAAAATCCACATGCTGACGCTTCCGCTGATATGGTACATGAACGGCAGCATGCCAACGGGTATCATCAAGGCGCTGTACATGACTCCTTGAAGCGCAGTGAACTTCGTGGGTCCTTTGTCGCTGGGCAACAATTTAAACCCTGCAGCGCTATAGTCTTTGTGTGCTACCCAGGCAATGGCCCAAAAATGAGGGAACTGCCACAAAAACTGAATCGCAAACAAAATCCAACCGCCCGTCCAACTATGCTCAGTGCCTTCGGTGAAACTAGCCACCCAGCCAATCAAACAGGGCAAGGCGCCAGGAATCGCTCCCACCAACACCGCAATAGAATTGATTTTTTTGAGGGGTGTATAGACAAATCCATACAACACCAAACTCAACAAACTCAATCCAGCCGCTTCCGGACTAAATGTGTACATAATCAGAAGCCCCAATCCGCCAGCGATGCCGGCAAAAATCCAGGCTTCTTGTGTGCTCATTCTGCCACTGGACACGGGACGCAGACGGGTTCGAAACATGCGTGCATCGGTGTCTTTTTCAAGAATTTGATTCACCGCATTGGCCGATCCGGTCACGAGCATACCGCCCACAAAAAGTAAAAGAACTTGTAACAGGTCGAATCTGATATTGGGCGCCAGTAAGTAACTGATTACCGTACTGAACACTACCGTAAAACTCAAAGTGAACTTGATCAATAAAAAATAATCTTTCACTTTGCTAGCCAACACAAACGAAGTTGAATTGGATATAGAATTCTTTTCCTGCATTTTTTAGTGTTTGCTTTCGTCAGCTCCCACTGGCACATCCTGTGCTATAAAATCTTTTCCATCTTTAGAATAATCATATGGCCACCTGTGCACCTCAGGAATGTCGCCGGGCCAGTTTCCATGACCAGGGCGAATGGGTGTTGTCCATTCTAATGTATTCGCATTCCATGGATTTTGATTGGTTACTTTTCTTCCTTTCCAAATACTGTAGAAGAAATTAAACACAAACAATAACTGCACCGCAAAAACCAACAATGCAATCATACTAATGAATTGATTCAGGCCTCCGAAATTTTTGAATGATTCCCAGTTAGAGAAATCATAATAACGTCTGGGCATACCCGCTAAACCTTCGTAGTGCATTGGCCAGAAAATCAAGTAAGCGCCAATAATCGTTACCCAAAAATGGATATAAGCCAATGTGTTGTTTAAATAACGACCAAACATTTTAGGATACCAGTGGTACACGCCTGCAAACATTCCAAAGAAAGAAGCCACCCCCATTACGATGTGAAAGTGCGCAATGACAAAATAAGTATCGTGCAAGTGAATATCCAATGCAGAGTTTCCAAGGAAGATGCCCGTCAAACCACCACTGATGAACAAACTCACAAATCCAATCGCAAACATCATGGCCGGCGTGAAACGAATGTTTCCTCTCCAAAGAGTCGTCAACCAGTTGAATACTTTGATGGCAGAAGGCACCGCAATCAACAAGGTCAGCAATACAAAGACAGATCCCAAGAATGGATTCAATCCGGTAACAAACATATGATGCGCCCACACCAAGAAGGCCAAAATGGTAATCGCAAACAAAGAGCCCACCATCGCCATGTAACCGAAAATAGGCTTGCGGCTATTGATGGAAAGAATCTCAGAAGACATGCCCATCGCTGGAAGCAAAATGATATACACTTCGGGGTGACCCAAGAACCAGAATAAATGCTGGAACAAAATGGCACTACCCCCTTCGTTGGGTAAAATTTTTCCGGCAACTACAATATCACTCAAATAAAAACTAGTGCCTAAGTTTCTGTCAAACAACAATAAAATAGCACCAGACAACAATACAGGGAATGACAATACTCCCAATACGGCGGTAAAGAACAACGCCCAGATGGTTAATGGCATACGAGTCATGCTCATCCCCTTGGTACGCATATTCAAAATGGTGGTGATATAGTTCAAGCCACCCAACAAAGAAGAAACAATAAACATGGCCATGCTCACCAACCAAAGATCCATTCCAATTTTACTTCCTGCAGAAGCATCTCCCAAAGCACTCAATGGAGGATAAATAGTCCAACCGCCACTGGCAGGTCCTGTTTGTACAAACAAAGAAGACATCATGATTATAGAAGCCAAAAAGAAAAACCAATAGCTCAACATATTCAACATGGGCGAAGCCATGTCTCTAGCGCCAATCTGTAAAGGAATCAAAAAGTTGGCAAAGGTTCCACTCAATCCTGCAGTCAATACAAAAAACACCAAGATGGTACCGTGCATGGTCACCAATGCATAATAAAATTCAGGTTGTAATTTTCCGCCCTGTGCCCAATGACCCAATAAATCTTCGAGCCAAGGATAGGTGGCAGTAGGATCCGCCAACTGCAAACGAAAAATTACCGAAAACAAGCCGCCAATAATTGCCCATATAATTCCGGTTACCAAAAACTGCTTCGCAATGGTTTTGTGGTCTTGACTAAACACATACTTCGTGATAAAAGTTTCATGATGATGTTGCTCTCCGTGAGCCTCTCCATGAGACGTGTGATGCGCTGTTTCTTGTAATGTTGTTGTACTCATAATCTATAAAAATTATTGCTTTCGTTGTCTAATGCTAATTATTTACCCGACATAACCTGTGCCATCGGAGCTGTAACTGCTTTGGTGGTATCGGTTGCTTGGATAGGTTTTGCTGGATCTTTTTCAGGATACAAAGTATAGTACTCTGGTTTTTGAGAGGCCAGCCACTTGTTATAATCTGCTTCGCTTTCTACTACAATCACACCGCGCATAGAAAAGTGTCCTTTTCCGCACATTTGATCGCAGCTGATTTCATATACAAAGTTTGGATTGCCTGTTCTAGCTTTCATTTCTTCTGTAGTGTACTTAGGGGTAAACCACATGGTGGTAGGAATACCGGGAACCGCATCCATTTTCATTCTGAAATGAGACAGACCCACATCATGAATCACATCCATCGCATTGATCACCAATTTTACAGGCTTTCCAACAGGCAAATGCATTTCGGTGGTGTGGAGATCATCCCAGCTTTCAGGATCTTCAAAATCTACCGCTAAAGTATTTCCAGACGGGGTATTGTATAATTTATAATTCTTCTTCCCCAACTTGCCATCTTTACCTGGATAACGCATGTCCCATGCAAACTGGTGACCAGTGATTTCCACCACGACAGCATCTCTAGGTGCATCGCTCGTCATTTTAAACCAGTACTTCAAACCAAACACCACCAGAACAGTTAAGAAGATTGCAGGAACGGTTGTCCAAAGCAATTCCAATTTGTTGTTGTGTGGAAAGTAAAATGCTTTTTTGCCCTCTTGTTCTTGGTATTTGAATGCAAACCAGAATAATAAGATTTGTGTAATCACAAACACCGTGCCCGTTACACCTATGGTGATGTATAACATCAAGTCTATCTTCTCGCCTTCTACTGATGCAGCACCTTGAGGGAACAATGTTTTACCATAATACAATTCATTGCAATACCAGGCGCCAATCAAGCCGAGGATTAAAAAACAAATCAATAGAAATCCATTGATTTTGTTGTTTTGCTTACGCGTTTTTTCTTCGCCTTTTAATACGCTGACATACTCGCTCGCTTTGGCAATTTGAAAAATGACTACGAAAATCATTACGACGATTGCAACAAGAAAAAGATCCTTCATTTGTATAAATTTTATCCTTTCGGTTTGTTCTGTTAAAAGAACACAGTGAAAAGTTCTATTATATAAATTCTATTTGTGTTTTAGTCAATATTAGGTGTGGTGAATGATACTTTCTTTTAAGAAAGGATGATTTTTTGCCACCAATGCATTTTTGGTAAAATATCTTCCGGCGCCCCACATGATTAATCCAATGAACAAGGCTGCAATACCAAATTCAAATGGCATCATCTCTGCATGCTCTTTTACAGTGCCAGGCATCACCATTTGATAAAAATCAATCCAGTGACCAAAGATGATTAACACCGCCATCACAGTTACCATGGTCCAGTTGCGCTTTACGCCTCTCTTCATCAGAATCAACAATGGACACAAAAAGTTTACAATTAAATTGAAAAAGAAAATGCCTTTGTACGGACCGGGTTGACCCGCGGTTCCAATTCTTTGAATAAAATATTTGGTTTCTTCTGGCTGATTGCTATACCAGATCAACATATACTGAGAAAACCACAAATACGTCCAGAACACAGAGAAGGCAAACATAAATTTACCCACGTCGTGCAAATGCTCTTCTGTTACATATTCCAATTGACCTCTGTTTTTTAAGAAAATCACAAACAAAGCTATCAATGACATACCTGCAACAAAAGAACTGGCAAAAGTATACCAGCTGTACATGGTACTGTACCAATGAGGATCGATGCTCATCAGCCAAAGCCATGGTGCGGTAGATGCTACCGACAATCCAAAAAACACTGTATACAAAGAAGCCCAAACAGTGTTTTTCCAAATCCATCTTTTGCTGGTTTCATGATCCATTGGACCACTTTTGTCAGTATCCAAACTCAAAGAGCGCATTTTACGACCGAGCAACCACCACATGATGATGCAGATAGCAGACCAGATGGTATAAAATTTGGCATTCAAAAAGCCGCTTTTGCCATTCAATATTTTATCATGTGCCACCGCACTTTTATCCAACCAGTGATAAATATCTGTACGACCGCCCCAGATAATAGCCATCAATACCAAAAAGGTGATGATTCCCAAAATAGGCACTACACTTGAAATGGCTTCGGGTACTCTTCTCAGAGCTACTTGCCAACCGCCCATCGCCATGGTCGTTACACAGATAAAAAACATAGATGCATTCACCACCAACAACCAATACACACTGTTTTGAAGCAACACTGCCCAAAAGCGAGTACTGCTAGAAAATGCTCCGTGCTCTCCTTCATGTGCTACAGGAGCAAATGGATGGAACATAACCAATCCATACACTAGGGCCAGCAAGCCGGCAACAATCAAACCCCATGTCCATTTCTTATAACTGCCTGGTAATTCAAATTGATGATTCATCTAAGTAAACTTTATTTTTTATAAACACCTTGCCGGGATCAACCGGCCTGATGGGTTGTATTAATTATTTAGTCGCTTTTTGCGTGTTGTCTGTTGCAGGCACTGCAGCTGCGGCCTTGGGCTGCAGCGTACGAATATATTTCACAATCATCCAGCGTTGTTTGCGATCCAATTGAGAAGCATAGCTACCCATTAGGTTCTTTCCATAAGTAATGGAATGAAACATGGTTCCATCAGCCATCTTTACATAATTGTCCAAAGTAAGATTGGCAATACCGCCAATTTTACCAGAGGTAGAGATGGGGCCATTTCCTTGTGCTTTTTCGCCGTGGCAAATAGCACAGTTGATATTAAACAACCGTCCGGCTTCACTCATTTCTGCATCTGTCATAGAAGCAATGGGATTGGGAACACTGGCACTCTTTGCATAACCAACGCTGTCATCAGTAAGCGTGTAAGGAAACAATTCGCCTCTTTTGATGGTTCCTGCAACGGGGGTGTTGTTATAAAATATTTTGCTAGACCCTCTCAATGCAGGGTTAGCAGTAAAAACATTTGAATCTCTCTCGGCATAGGTTTCGTATGCTCTACTATACGCCATATCAGGCATATAAATTTTTCCTGGCTGGCGCTTGTTGTCACAGCTTACCAATATAATACCTGCCATCAAGGCCAGTACAGATATTGTAGTAATTTTCTTCATGTGCTTCTATTAATAGGTCATTCCTTTAAGGAATGTTTTTAATAAATAATGTTAACGCTCGATTAATATCCTTTTTCTTCTCTGTACAACTTTTGTTCTTTGTCGTATCGTCCAATCCACCAACCTGTTTCGGCCATCTGCACATTTATTTCCTGGGCACCGGCTTTTTCTAAAAAGCTTTTAACTTCTGCATCATTGGTTTTGTCTGTACACTCAATAGCCATGACAAACAGATCGTCGGTAGCTCTTGGATGAAAATGATGTTTTTTCACAAAAGGAGACAATTGACACAAATAACAGAAAGTGAGTACCATTCCCACGGCAGAAAACAACACAGTCAACTCGAAGGTGATGGGAATCCAAGCAGGCAATGCAAAATGCGGCTTACCGCCTACATTCAAAGGCCAATCTTTGGTAAAAACCCATGTCATGAAACTAAGCGCTGTCGTGGTGCCCGTAATGGCATAAATAAAACCAGCTGTATGCAAGCTTGTTTCTCTCAAACCCATAGCATGATCCAAACCATGAACAGGAAAAGGAGTATACACATCGTGTATTTTGTATCCGGCCTTGCGAACATTTTTCACCGCGGGAAACAATACTGCTTCATCGCTGAATGAGCCAACCACAAATTTTTTAATTCCTCCAGCCATATAATAATGTATTACGTTGTTTTTTAACTCTGTTGTTTAGTGTGCGTGTTCCACTTCGTGATAAAATTTTTCGGCATCTGCTTTTTCAATGTCCGTCATTTTTACCTTGTAGTTTTCACCGCTTGTTTTCAAGATCGACTTGATTTCAGCCACGGCAATCACAGGGAAATATTTAGAGAACAAGAAAAAGCAAGTAAAGAACAATCCGAAGGTTCCTAAGTAGAAACCAATCTCCCAAATTGTGGGGCTGTAGTAAGTACTCCAGCTGGATGGCAAGAAGTCTCTGTAAATAGAAGTAACAATGATTACAAAACGCTCATACCACATACCGATGTTTACTACAATACTCATGAAGAAAGTAACGGTAATGTTTCTTCTTAATTTACGACTCCAGAACAACTGAGGAGACACCACGTTACAGAACATCATCAACCAATAGCTCCATCCATAAGGACTGAACAAGTTGGCCCTGTTTTGACTGAACGCATACCACTCATATGGATTTTGACCATACCAGGCAATGAACAATTCTGTCAAATAGGCGCAACCTACGATGCTACCAGTCAATACAATTACCTTATTCATGGCTTCAATATGACCAAGGGTAATATAATCTTGCAGGCCCATTACTTTTCTAACAACAATCAACAGCGTTTGCACCATGGCAAATCCACTGAAGATGGCACCTGCCACAAAGTAAGGAGGGAAGATCGTGGTATGCCAACCGGGTACAATAGAAGTAGCAAAGTCAAAAGATACAATGGTGTGTACTGACAATACCAATGGTGTACTTAGTCCAGCCAACACCAATGACAAAGATTCATGTCTTTGCCAGTGTTTGGTACTTCCGGTCCAACCGAAAGAAGCAATACCATATAATAATTTACGCAATTTGGTTTTGGCCCTGTCTCTCACGGTCGCCATGTCTGGAATCAAACCAGAGTACCAGAACAACAATGAAACAGTAAAATAAGTAGAGATCGCAAACACGTCCCATAACAATGGTGAATTAAAGTTAACCCACAACGGACCGCGTGAGTTAGGATAAGGCAATACAAAGAATGCCATCCATACACGACCCATGTGCCAGATAGGGAATTGACCTGCGCACATTACCGCAAAAATAGTCATCGCTTCTGCTGCACGGTTTACACCTGTTCTCCATCCTTGGCGGAACAACAATAGAATCGCTGAAATCAAGGTTCCCGCATGACCAATACCTACCCACCATACGAAGTTGGTAATGTCCCAACCCCATCCAATGGTTTTGTTCAAATTCCATTGGCCAATACCGTACGTAACCTCTCTGTATACGCTGTATACCCCAAACAACAACAGAGATACACTGATGTAAAAACCAATGTACCACAGCTTGCTGGGCTTCATCTCAATGGGACTGATAATGTCTTCCGTTACCTGATGATAATCTTTATTACCATCTACCAACGGTTCCCTTTGTTGCGATTCGTATTTAAGTAATGACATATTGTTTTTCGCTTTTAACTGTACGCGGTTAGTCTTTATTTTTAATAAGTATTATTAGCTATGTGCTTCTTCAGCGTGTTCTTCTACTACACCTACTTGTCTGTCAGTGTTTCTAACTTTCGCTAAATAACTAACGTTGGGCAATACGTGTAATTGTTCCAACACATAGAAGTTTCTGTTTTTATCTGCTCTTGCAATCGACACATCGCTAGATTTGTCGTTTACATTACCAAAGCTGATGGCGTTGGTAGGACAAGCCTGCATACAAGCAGTTTTAACATTGCGAACCAAGGATGGATCTTGTTGCTTTTTAGCTTCCAGCTTGCTGTCTTGCAAACGCTGCACACAGAAAGAACATTTTTCAATCACACCACGTGAACGTACGGTTACATCCGGATTCAACACCATTCTGGTTAAATCATCGTTCATTTGGAACACCGCTTCGTTTAATTCTTTTCCACGAAGTGGCTCTTGGTTATCGGCAAAGCTGTCGGCTCCTGAAAAATCCAACCAGTTGAAGCGACGAACTTTATATGGACAGTTGTTGGCGCAATATCTTGTACCGATACAACGGTTATAAGTCATTTGATTCAGACCCTCACTGCTATGGTTAGTAGCAGCAACTGGACAAACGTTTTCGCAAGGCGCATTGTCGCAGTGTTGACACAACATGGGTTGGAATACCACATCTGGATTTTGTACATCGCCGGTAAAATATCGGTCGATGCGCAACCAATGCATTTCATGCGCTTTTTGTACTTGTATTTTACCTACTACGCTTACATTGTTTTCTGCTGTACAAGCAACTACGCAAGCGCTGCAACCCGTACAAGTATTCAAGTCAATGCTCATTCCCCACTTGATGCCTGGTTTTTCGTAATCAGGATAAATGGTTCCTTCTTTTACAAAATCTGTTTTGCCTTCGGCCAACAATCCCATTCTTTCACTTCTGGGTTCTTCCAACAAGGCTTCTGGATTGGCCAAGAAGCTAGATAAATTGGTTTCATAAATCACGGGTCTGCTTTCTGAAGAACCGTGCACCTGTGTTTGAGCCAATGGATAAGTGGTGTTGGTTTTTTCTACACTTGCTGTTGCAGCATATGAAAAGCCAGTTCCGTTGATGCCTACCAAAGGATAGGCATTTTTACCAGCGCCTGTTGCAGATTTTCCTACGCGGTCCAATGACAATGTTTCATCGGCGCTCGCTCTTCCGTATCCCAATGCAACAGCAATGGTGGCATTGTTTAAACCTGGCAAAATCAATACAGGCAATTCAATGGATTTGCCATTCGCGGTGATTTTAACAACCGGTTTGTCGGGTGTTACTTCGTATGCATCAGCTTGACGCTGGTTGTTTACAATATCAATACCGATGATTTGTTTTGCCAATGCAGGGCTCATCATGGCGTAGTTGTCCCAGGTTACTTTTGAAATAGGATCAGGCAACTCTTGCAGCCATGGATTGTTGGCTTGACTGCCGTTTCCTACAGAAACTTTTTGGTACAGTACCACTTCTGTTTCGGCGCCTTTGACAGCTTGTATAGCCGCTATCGCCGCAGGCAGATTGCAGTCTTTGCAGGTGGCACCCGCTACAATAGAAGCAGACTCAATAACACCATCTTGTAATGCCTTGTCCCATACATCAGCGGAACCCAATCTGGTAGACCAATAGTTCTTTAAATAGGTTTCGTACGCATCAGTGGTCGTAGAAGTGGTGCCCATCCAATGCAGCAAAGAGGTTTGGAAAGGCCTTGTTTTGAACAACGGATTGATGATGGGCTGAATCAAACTAACATAACCGGAGCGAGGTTCAGCATCTCCCCAACTTTCCAACCAATGGGGAGAAGGGATTACATATTTACATTGTTCGGTGGTTTCATCTAGTGTACCATTGAACGAAATACTTACAGGTAATTTAGCAATGGCTTCGCCTAATTTTTTGCCTTCTGCGTAAGTGTATACTGGGTTGCAATCATACACCATCAATGCTTTCACTTTACCAGCTTGAATATCGGCAGTCAATGAAACAAATTCAGCGTCTATTCCTTTACGATAGTTTGAGTTAGCCGCTCTGTTGATGGTGGTGCCATTGGCGCCAATCAATTCGTTGATGGCGTTTACTACCAATTGTATGTTCACATCATTGCTTCCGCATACTACCAAAGACGCGCCTTTGGTTTTCAACAAAGCTTCGGCAGCTTTGTCAATACCGGCTTTTACGTGAGCGTCTGCAATGGCAGGAGCGCTAACCGCACCACCCAGCTTCGCTAACAACGCCAGCGCGATGGTGCCGGTTTCGGAAGGCTTGTGGGTATAGCGATCGTCTGCATTACTGCCTGTTAAACTCAACATGCTTTCAAAATGAAAGTGGCGACTCAGTGATGGTTTATCCCCGGTCACTTTTCTGTTCACTGCATATTGTTTGCTGAATTCCACAGGGCTCAACCAGGTGCCCAGAAAATCAGCGCCCAAGCTCACAATGGTTTGGGCTTTATCGAACATATACACAGGCAATACTTTTTTGCCATAACAAGCTTCGTTGGCCAACAACAAGCCGCTGTAGCTCACGGCATCGTATTGCACATGACGACTGCCGGGATATTTAACCAAGAATTCGCTGATCAGTTGAATGGTTGATGGCGAGTGAATGGTAGAAGTCAACAATACCATTTCTTCTCCTTTAATGGTAGACATTGCTTTAGAAACCATGTCATCAAAGGCCTCAAATGTGCTTACCTCTTTGAAGTCGTTGCCCACTTTTTGCAAGGGGTGACGAAGACGAGTGGTATCATATAAATCTAAAACAGAGGCTTGTGCCTGTGCACTGGTTCCGCCTTTGGTGATAGAAGATAATTCGTTTCCTTCTATTTTAATGGGTCTGCCGTCTCTTTGTTTTACCACTACACTAATGGCATCGCCGCCATTTACATAAGTAGAAGCGAAGTAATTGGCCACACCTGGAATGACATTATCCGGTTTTTGCAAATACGGAATGGCTTTTCTTACCGGCATTTCGCAACTCGCAGCGATGGTTGCTGCCGCAGTGCTAAATCCCAGGTATTTTAAAAAGTCTCTTCTAGGTGTTTTGCTTTCCAAAAAACCTTCTTTAGAAAGTTCTTCCATCGGAAGCAACTCTTCGTTGAATTCGTTGTCAGTAGATTGCTTGAAAGCCTCTGACTGATTGAGTTCTCCGAAATTCTGCCAATACTGCTTATTGCTCATAGTGTGTTAATTCGATAATTCAGTAATATGCTTTAGCTAAAAGTTTTTTCTTTCAGCATTCAATTATTAATAGTGACATTTTTGACACTCGGTACCACCAATTTTTTCTACGGTTACGCTGTCCATTTTGTGATTTTTCAAATCAGTATGGAACTTCTCGTAAATGCTGTAGAATTTGTTGCCCTCTCCAGATTCTTTGTTGTAGAAATCAACTTTGGATTCTCTGTGACAATTGATACACCATCCCATGCTCAATTCAGCAAACTGATAAACTTCGGGCATTTCTTGAATATTGCCATGACAAGTTTGACACTGCTGCTTACCCACTTTTACGTGTTGGCTGTGATTGAAATAAACATGGTCGGGTAGGTTGTGGATCTTCACCCAAGGAATGGGTTGTGCACCGTCCGGTACTCCATCCATATTATTATCTGGATTGTATGATTTGGTGTCAGGATTCCATCCTGCATAACTATATAATTTTTTGATTTCGGCGGTTCCATCTACTTGAGTGCCGTCTTCTCTAACAATTGCATCGCCTTTGTATTCTTTGATGCCCTTGTGACAATTCATACAAACATTCACAGAAGGAATATTCGCGTGCTTGCTGTCTTGTGCGCCACCGTGGCAGTACAAACAACTGATTTGATTTACACCCGCATGCACTTTATGAGAATAATAAATAGGTTGTACAGGCTGATAGTTTTTCATCCTGCCCAATCCTATTGCACCGCTGATCGTTTTGTATCCACCGAAAGCAAACAACACCAACACAGCTGCCATCAAATATGTTTTGTTGCGATAAAATGGAACGGGCTCTCCGCGATGAATACCTTCTTTTTCGTCGGACAACTTGCGCAAGTTGCTGTTCACTTGAAGTAAGATGAATGCCACTACTGCAAGGACTAAGGTAAGTATACCAAACATCAAAGAGTTGTCTGATTCTGGTGCGGCGCCACCGGCGGCGGCTGTAGCGGGTGCTGGCGGCGTATAGTCGTCAACGTATTTTAAGATCGCATCTATGTCTTCTTTTTTCAAATTGCTGAAAGCCGTCATCACAGTTGGCTTCCACTTTTCAAACAGGGACTTGGCATAAGCATCCGATGCAATCATCTGTGCTGGATTGGCCACCCACTTGTACACCCATTCCTGGCTGGGAACACGCTTGCTCCAGCCTTTCAGTGCCGGACCTGTGTAATCAACATCGGGCTTGTGACAGTTGGCACAATTCGCTTTGAAAAGCGCTTCACCATCTGCCGCGAGGGCTTGATTGTTCAGGGAAAGAGTTAAAAAGAATAGAAGGGCAACAAGAGACTTGTCAATGAATTTTTTATAACGACTCATACAGTTATCGGGATAATGTGGAAAAAATCCTTTTTCGAGCACAAAAGTAATGCAGGGAGGTCATATAATGTTAACATTTTTTAAAAAAATTTTTCATTTTCTATGTGTATTTCAATGCTTTGTGAAAATGAATTGGCGCATTTGTCATACAACTGTAAACAAATGATGTCTTGTTAAAAAGCCATCAAAAAAACGCATTTTATCGGTTTGTTTTATGCATTTTTGCAGCATGCTTGAAAAACTTCGAAAAAGGTGGGGCGTTAATGATTGGAACCTGGTTTTGATCCTCTGTACCTTTGCATTGGGCGGAAGTTTCTGTGGGTATTCTGCTCGTAAGATATTGACAAACATTGTTTTAGAAAACAAAACCCTTTGGTTTTTCTTATATATTTGCTTGGTGACCCTACTTTGGCCCCTGGCAGTCTTATTGGTGAGTATTCCCTTGGGTCAATTTTCCTTTTTTAAGCGATATATTATCAAAATTTGGTCAAAAATGACCCAAAAAAAGGTAAAAAAGAGTAAAAATCACTTAAAAATGGCCATTTTTGCCAGCGGAAAAGGAAGCAATGCAGCGAATATTATACGGTATTTTGATGGCCACCCAAGCATATCGGTGGGGTTGATTGTTTGCAACAATGCCAACGCAGGGGTTATAGAAATAGCCAAAAAGAACCGGGTCCCGGTGTTGCTAATCAACCGGCAAAGTCTGGACAATCCCAAAGAATGCCTCGCTGCCCTTCAACAAGCAGGCATGGAGTATTTAGTGTTGGCTGGATTTTTATGGAAACTCCCTCCTCCTATCATTGAAGCCTTTCCCAATAAGATATTGAATATTCATCCAGCCTTACTACCCCAGTATGGCGGAAAAGGCATGTATGGACAGCATGTACACGAGGCGGTGATTGCTGCGAAAGAAAGTCAAAGTGGCATCACCATTCATATAGTGGATGAACACTACGACAAGGGAGATATTGTTTTTCAGGCTGCCTGCACCATTGATGCTGCCGATACCCCCGAAAGGCTCGCCGCTAAAATTCATGCATTAGAACAAGTGCATTTCCCCAAGGTTATTGAACAATACTTGCAAAATCAACGTTAAATGATGGCCAATGAATAGGGGCCTAGTGATTGTTTAGTAATATTACATTTTGAAAATGTATTCGTTGCGCAGCATCTTATGTTGGATATTGATTTGCATGGGGCCCTCCTCATTGCAAGCACAGTTAATTGTTAAAGGAACTGTTTTTGATGTCAGCAAAATCAATTATGTAGAAAATGTTCGTGTGGTAGGCACCAATGGAATATTCGCTGTCACTGACAGCATGGGTCGATACAGCATTTGGGTTTCCGAAAAAGACTCGCTTGTTTTTTATTATAACAACAAACCTACTCAACGATTCCCGGTAGCCAGCATCCAGGATCTCTTACATTTTGATATCAGCATTCATTTACCCATCAAGGGAAAATACAGCACCCTGAAAGAAGTGAAAGTGTTTTCGTCTTCTTACAGAGAAGACTCCATAGAGAACAGGCGGATGTATGCTGATATTTATAATTATCAAAAACCACGCTTTTCTTCATCGCTTGGTGCAGATGGCGGAGCAGGACTTGATCTCGATATGCTGATCAATATGTTTCGGTTTAGAAGAAACAAACAATTGCGTGCGTTTCAGCTGCGCCTGGAAAATGAGGAACAAGAAAAATACGTCGATTACAGATTCAGTAAATTATTTGTAAAACGTATCACTGGTTTGCAAAGTCCTTTGCTGGATACTTTTATTAAATGGTATCGACCCAATTATGAATTTACCAGAAGCAGCAACGAGATCGAATTCAATGAATATATTTTGCAAGCCAACTATCAATTTGAAAAATTAATTCCCCTGATTCAAACCAATCAACCATCCATGGAATACAATCCACTCACCCCGGAAGAAGAAAGAGTCATTGTGCACAAAGGAACCGAGCGGCCTTTCTCGGGCGAATACACTAGCTTAAAAGCGACCGGCACTTATGTATGCAAGCGATGCAACAGTCCGCTGTATTTATCAAAAGATAAATTTGATTCTCATTGTGGATGGCCCAGCTTCGATGATGAAATAGCAGGAGCAGTTAAAAGAGTGCCGGATGCCGACGGAAGCAGAACAGAAATTGTGTGCGCGAAATGTGGGGGTCATTTGGGGCACGTATTTATAGGAGAGGGACTAACGTCTAAAAATACACGACATTGTGTCAATTCCGTTTCGATGAAATTTATTCCCCAGTAATGTTTGGAGTGGTTGATCGCTAACTTATGAAACCCATTCAACCTCTGAAACTCAATATTGAATAAGACGCTCTACGTATTCACCCAGTCGGGAGTAGGCCATAAAGTTTTTTTCCAATTCAATGTTGAAAGGAATGGGCGTATCCAAGCTGGCGCAACGCATAATGGGCGCATCCAACAAATGGAAACAATGCTCCGTGATCCAGGCAGCAATTTCGCCTCCTATGCCACCCATCAAACTGTCTTCGTGAACAATCAGCACCTTTCCGGTTCTTGCTACCGCTTGTTGAATGGCTTCGTAGTCTAGAGGCAACAAGGTGCGCAGGTCAAGTATGTCAATTGAGCGACGGGGATTTTTCGAAGCATATTCCAATGCCCAATGAACACCTGCGCCGTAGGTAATAATAGATAACTCTTCTCCGGCTGCAATGTGTTTGGCTTTTCCAATCTCAATTTCATAGGGCTCGTCTGGCACCATTCCGCTAATGCTTCTATACAAAGCCTTGTGTTCAAAATACATGACAGGATTCGGATCATTGATGGCTGCCATCAACAATCCTTTTGCATCTATCGGAGAAGAAGGATACACTACTTTTAATCCTGGTGTGTGAACAAACCAAGCCTCGTTGCTTTGGCTGTGAAAAGGACCGGCTCCCACACCGCCTCCAGTAGGCATTCGAATCACTACATCTGCGTTTTGCCCCCAACGGTAGTGTATTTTAGCGAGGTTGTTGATGATTTGATTGAAACCCACAGTGGCAAAATCGGCAAACTGCATTTCCATCATGGCTTTGTAGCCCATCAAGCTCATACCGAGGGCCGTGCCAACGATAGCGCTTTCACAAAGCGGGGTGTTTCGAACACGCTCTTTACCATATTTTTGAACAAATCCTTCCGTTACTTTAAACGCGCCGCCGTATTCAGCAATATCCTGGCCCATCAACACAAAATTGGGGTGTCGTTGCATTGATTGATCTAACGCATCGCTAATAGCATTGATGAATTTTTTTTCCTGCTGTGCACCCTGCACAATGGGCGCATACAAAGAACTATTATCAATAATCGTTTGTTGAATAATGCCTCTCGGTGCATAAACATCTGCAATTTCTTCTGGGGTATTAGGAACGATGGGCGCCGCTAAAAATCCTTGCTGAAGCTCTTCTTCAATATGTTTTTTGAAATCGTTTTTAATGGTTTGTACCGCCGATTCGGTTAGAATGTTTTCTTTTAACAACCAATTCTCATAATTTTTAATAGGGTCTTTTTGTTCCCATTCTTCAAATAAATGTTTGGGCACATACTTCACGCCACTTGCTTCTTCGTGTCCGCGCATCCGGAAAGTCATACACTCAATTACATAGGGCTTTTGGTTCTTGATGCAATAGTCCCTTACCCCTTTAATGGTATCATAGACGGTTAGAATATTGTTTCCATCTATCTGAATCCCCTCAATACCATAGCCGGCTGCTTTGTCAATCAAATCCTTGCAACGATATTGCTCTGTAGTAGGGGTACTGAGACCGTAGCCATTGTTTTCAATGATAAAAATAACGGGCAATTCCCACACAGCTGCGGTGTTCAGGGCTTCGTGAAAATCTCCCTCACTGGTTCCGCCATCACCGGTAAACGCAACAGATACTTTTTTATCCTTATTCAATTTGTGTGCCAGCGCTACGCCATCAGCAATCGCCAACTGAGGACCCAAGTGAGAAATCATCCCACAAATATGATGTTCCTTGTTGCCAAAGTGAAAACTTCTTTCGCGGCCTTTGCTGTATCCGTCTTTGTTGCCCTGCCATTGTTTGAAGAGCTTATGCAAAGGCATTTTTCGGGTAGTGAAGACCCCTAGATTTCGGTGAAGGGGCATGATCCATTCGTCCGAATCAAGCGCCATCGTAGCGCCCACGGATATGGCTTCTTGCCCAATGCCGCTAAACCATTTTGAAATTTTTCCTTGACGAAGCAACACCAACATCTTCTCTTCAATCATTCGAGGCAATAAAATCGAATGATATAAATCTATCAATGTGTCGTTGGAGAGCTTTCCTTTTGAAAATTGCATACGCGAATCTCCCAATTATCGGTCAAACAAACAACGACTCGCTTGTTTTTTTACAGAATATTATATGCCGGCTATGAAGTGTATCTAGAAAGACGGTGTCTGTATCAATACACCACCAGTTCATAGAAATGCGCTGGTTGTAAGTATCGGTTGGCTAAGGCCATAATTTCGTTGGCATCAATGGATTTGATGGCTTCCACAGAATCATAAAAATATTGCTCGTCTAAATTATTTAATAAGATGTTTTTCCAACGACCCATGATCTGAAAAGGTCCATCTAATTCACCCAAAATACCACCTATCATATAATTACGGACCAACAATAATTCATCATCGGATACTTTTTCTTCGCGAAGCCTTTGCATTTCTTTATAGACTTCCTGAATCGTAGCGTCGCAGACGTCTTTACCCGCTTCGGTGCTGATTACCCAAGCCGATTGCTGTATATGATTTTGCAAGTAACTATAGATGCCGTAGGTATATCCCTTGTCTTCTCGGATATTGCTCATCAGTCTTGATCCAAAAAATCCACCAAATAAACTATTCAATACTGCCACTTTTTTAAAATCCGGGTGATGCCTATTGGGGAAAGGCGCTGCTATTCGGATGGCACCTTGAACCGCTTTTGGATCGTTTTGAATACAATATTTTTTTTCTGCCGCGGGCAGGGTAGCCATGGGTTGAATAGCAAGTGAATGCTGGCGCGCGCTCAGGGCACCAAAATGTCTATTGAGTTGTGGGCGAATATCGGCGGGCAGGTTGCCGGATACAAAAAGAATACACTTTCCTTGTAAATAATAGTTTCGATAAAAAGCTTGACAAGCTTCCACTGTCAATCGCTCAATGTCTTCTATTTGTGAATAGACACCATATGGATGACTCGGCCCGTATACATAAGCATCAATCAGTCTGCCTGCCACAAACTCTGCTTTTTGAAGATTCACCCGAAGGCGCTGAATCACATTTTGCTGATATATCTCCAATTCGGCAGCTGAAAAGATACTGTCCGTAATCATTTCCTCCATCACCGGCAATAAGTGATGCAAGTGTTTGGTTAAAGTATGTAAAGACAGGACGGCTGTTTCATTGTAACAAGATCGATTGCAATACGCGCCATAATAATCAAACGCTTCATTCAACTGAAAAGCATTGCGTTGGGAGGTGCCGTTTTTCAACAGGAAATTGGTGGCAGCTGCCACGCCTTTTTGTTGCTCAAAATAATTACCCGCATAAAAAACCATTTCTATCTGCACCACTTCCTGCGCACCGGCATGAACCGTATACACAGGTATTCCGTTGTCAAGCTCAAAATGATCGTACGGCTTCAGTGCAAGCGCGTATTCAACTGCATCTTTGATGGGAGGGGCTATTTTTCTGTTCATAGGATTGAATTGTCGCTTAAATAATACATTGTATTGCAATTGTTCTCATTGAAAATAACCCGGCTTTCTGACTTGATTTGATCAATGGTGACAGCATGATACCTAGACAATTCAGTATTCATCAGGTCGGCATCGCCCAACAATTCATACATAGCAATACTGGCCGCTCGATTCATGATGCTCATGTCTTCGAAAGCCATCGCGCTTTCTGTTTTGTTTTTCACTTTTTCCAATTCAGCAGCGGTAATGCCATCTGATTGTAATTTGATGAGCTCTGCTTCTATCGCCGATTCTGCTTCCTGCATGCTGACGCCCTTTACCAGCTTGCCTTCGATGGTCAATAGTCCTGCATCAGTGCTGCCAAAATGATAACAATCGATATTGCTGAATAATTTTTTTTCTTTCACCAGCGACTGAAACAGACGAGAGGAGCCACCGCCGCCCAAAATATCCGTTATCAAATCGGCTGTATAATATCGATGGTCGGTTCTAGAATACATATGCCAGCACTTGTACAAAGCATCCAGTGGAACAGCCGCTTTTACTTCTAATTTTCGAGGAGCGGTTTGCGGTGGTTCAACGGGCAAGTGGCGAACATATTTTGTACCGGACGGAATGGGACCAAACCATTTTTCAGACAAAGACCGAATATGAGCGGTATCTACATTTCCTGCCACTACCAAAATGGCGTTACTGGGCGTATAGTGTTTGTGAAAAAATGCTTTTACATCATCCAGGGTAGCATCTTCTACATGTTGTAAAGAAGCGCCGATGGTCATCCATTGATAAGGGTGGCTGGTATAACAAAGCTTTCTTAGTTGATGCCACACCTCTCCATAGGGTTTATTGATGTAATGTTCCTTAAATTCTTCGCACACCACTTTGCGTTGTACTTCCAGGCTTTTTTTGCTAAAAGCCAAACTCAACATACGGTCGCTTTCAAGCCAAAAAGCTGTTTCTATATTTTCGGCAGGCAGCTGACAATAATAATTGGTGAGGTCATTGGTGGTGAAGGCGTTGTTTTCACCGCCCGCCAATTGCAAGGGTTCATCGTATACGGGGATATTTTTACTTCCGCCAAACATAAGATGCTCAAACAAATGAGCAAATCCGGTTTTCTCGGGATGTTCATCTTTCGCACCTACGTCATACAGCACGTTCACAACCGCCATAGGTGTGCTTTTGTCTTCATGTACCAACACACGGAGTCCGTTTTCGAGGGTAAATCTTTCAAACTGAATCATGTGGCAAAGGTAGGAAGGAATTGGTTGAGGTTTAAATGGTTTGAAAGGTTTAATAGGTTGCAAAGATTCCCTAAACTCTTTAAACCAATTAAGCGCTTGAAACTTCTGAAACAATCACCAAAAATTGTAAGCAGCAATCAACTTATTGGACTTAATTTTGTTATCAATTAAATGCTTCGAATGGAAATCAACCAATTATTAGAAAAGGCGTTGCACTTTGAGTTTTTAACGGTAGAAGAAGGGGTTTTTCTGTTCGAACAAGCGCCGCTGACCGAGTTGATGTTTGTAGCAGACACCCTGCGAAAAAATCAAGTGCCTCACGGAAAAGTCACCTGGCAAATTGATCGCAATGTCAACACTACCAATGTCTGTTTGGCCAATTGTAAGTTTTGTAATTTCTATCGGATTCCCGGACATGCAGAGGCTTATATTACTGATATCGACACGTACAAACAAAAAATTGAAGAAACCATCAAGTATGGTGGTGATCAATTGTTGTTACAGGGCGGGCACCATCCAGATTTGGGATTGTCGTTTTATGTGAATCTGTTTAAAGAAATTAAGTCTCTGTATCCGAATATCAAATTACATACATTGGGACCCCCGGAAATCGCCCACATCACCAAGCTGGAAAAAAGCACCCATCGAGAAGTGTTGATGGCGCTGAAAGAAGCCGGCATGGACAGCTTGCCCGGAGCCGGAGCAGAAATTTTAACGGACAGGGTTAGACGACTGATCAGTAAAGGTAAATGCGGTGCGCAAGAATGGCTGGACATCATGCATGAGTGTCATAAATTAAACATTACCACTTCGGCTACGATGATGTTTGGACACGTCGAAACCATTGTTGAAAGATTTGAGCACTTGGTGAAAATCAGAGAGGTACAAAGCAGAAAGCCCGAAGATGCAAAAGGATTTTTGGCGTTTATTCCTTGGACCTTTCAGGACGTGGATACGTTATTAACGAAAATCAGAGGCGTGCACAACCTTACTACTGCAGAAGAATACATACGCATGATTGCGATGAGCAGAATCATGTTGCCCAATATTAAAAATATTCAAGCCAGCTGGCTAACGGTAGGTAAACAAGTAGCACAGGTTTGTTTGCAGGCAGGTGCGAATGATTTTGGCAGCATCATGATTGAAGAAAATGTGGTGAGTGCGGCGGGTGCGCCCCATCGCTTCACCAGCAAAACCATTCAGGAGGCCATTCGTGAAGCAGGTTTTGAACCACAATTACGGAACCAACAATATGAATGGAGAGAACTGCCGGTGATGGAGGAGCAGGTTATTAATTATTAATACTGATGACTACACAAAGATTTATACAAATATTCAGATGGGTGGCTTTCGCAGAAGGATTGTCTTTTTTAATACTGCTGTGTATTGCAATGCCCTTAAAATATTTTGCTCACTTGCCTGCAGCTGTAAAAATTACTGGAATGGCACACGGGGTGCTGTTTGTCAGTTTTATGGTGTTGGCTTTCGAGGCCCTTGGCAGATTAAACAAAAAAGCCACCTGGTTGGGGTGGGCTTTTCTTTCTGCAATTATTCCTTTGGGTGCGTTTTATTTTGAAAAACAATTACAAAAGGAAAACGAATAAACAGTAGTATTATGGACACTTGTTGCTCACCACTGCTCCATCAATAAAAACGGTACATACTTTAGTGGTGTATTCAAAAGGATCGCCATCATACAATACCACATCAGCATCTTTACCTACATCTATGCTTCCCACTCTGTTGTCAATGCCCAATAGCTTGGCCGGATGAATGGTAATGGTTTTCAGCGCCTCATCAAAAGACAAGCCATATGCCATAGCCATAGCTGCTTCATACAATACAATTCTGGTTTTGGGCACATACGCTTCATAGCCACTTTCAATACTAACAGGAATACCCGCTGCGGTTAATAGGGCGGCGCTTTCTCTGTTCATGTTTACCATATCGCCTTCATTGCGCGCCATGGTGGCATGAAGAATGATTTCTGCTTTTGACGATTTGATTTCATCTATCAATCGATACGCTTCGGCCGCTCCATCCAACACCAATCGAAGGTTGAATTCTTTTGCCAATCGAATGGCGTTCATAATGTCCACCGAACTGTTGGCGGTTATCAGCGCTTTGATTTCTCCTTTTAAAAGTTTGGATAGGATGTCCATATTCAAATCAAGAGACGGTCTTTTGCTGCTGTCTTTGTCGTTCATTTTTTTCAGGTACAATTGCGCCTTCAACAATTCTGTCCGAATCATCGCCATTTGTTTTGCTTTGGTTCCTGGCGAACCATAATAGCCAGAAACGGAAGGACCGATGGTCATCGCCAACATAGAAAGAGGCTGAATGGTTACATTCTCTACGGTGCCGGGTTTTGTTTTGACAATCATGGTTTGTCCACTCACCAGCGCACCAATGCCATGTCCCGTGTGAAGGGTGGTGATGCCGCATTCTCTGGCTACTTTTACCAAGGTTTCATCCGGATTATACGCATCGATGGCTCGAAGATCTGGTTGGATAGGGCTGGATTTTTCCAATTGATCCTGGTCTACAGGTATATTCAACACGCCCGACATGCCGATCAGGGTTCTTGCATCTATCAGGCCAGGCGTCACCACATTGGATTGATAAAGGGTATATCCAGCAGGAATGGGCAAGTTGTTTGTAGTGCCTACTTTTTCAATCTTTCCTTTGGAAATTAAAATGACGCCATTACGGATAGGTGTACCCGAAGCGGTATAAATAATGTTGGCTTTAATGGCTATTTGAGCAGAAACTGCCGTTGAAGTCCAAAGAATAGATGCCAGTAAAATAGCTTTTAATTGCATGTGGTATGTTTTTGCTAGCTGATATGATTATTGTTCGTTGTCTTCGTTGTCATGGTGATGAAATTCCGATCGATCGGTAGAATACACCCCGTACCCTCCTGTTAAAAATGCCTTGTCTGCAGGATTTTGAATGTCCCATCTTTTTTCTCCTTCCACCCATGTTTGCTCCACTTTGGTATACACACTGAATGGATCACCCGACAATATGATGAAGTCTGCATCTTTTCCTTTTTCCAGTGATCCGACTTTGCTAGACAAATCAAGCATTCTGGCGCCAGCGATGGTCACGGCTTCCAATGCTTTTTCTTTGCTCATGCCTTCTCTGACTGCCAATGCAGCGGAGCGTAAAAACAACCTAGAGTCTGTAATACCATCATCGGTGTGAAAAGCAACGGCTACGCCGGCTTTTTCCAAAGTGGCCCCCGTAGCCAATGATAGATTCACCGCTTCCATTTTGCCACCCGGAACTTCTATATTGATCAACGAGCATGGCACGCCTGCTTTGGCTATTTCATCGGCCACTTTCCATCCCTCAGAAAGATGGTGCATCACCATTCTGAATTTAAACTCTTGCGACAAACGAATGGCTGTTATAATATCATTGGCTTTGTGTGTATGAAAATGGACAATGCGTTTCCCCTCCAACACTTCTACCAAGGGTTCGAGTCGCAGGTTTCTTTCTGGCATTTTACTGCTGTCCTTGCCCGCTTTAGCGATTTTGTTTTTATATTCTACAGCTTGTAAAAAAAGCTCTCTCACCATGGCTGCGCTTTTGGCGCGGGTGCCCGGAAAACCACTGCTGTTTCTAATTGAGTTTGTTCCATTGGCCATCTTCATTCCGCCGTACACGCCTTTTTCGTTTACAATCAGCATTTCTTCAATGGTTTTAGCGGGACGCATTTTTACATATACCGTTTGACCGCTCATGAGATGACCAGAGCCTGGCATAATATTAATCGTCGTAATGCCGCCAGCCAACGCTTTTTTAAACCCATCGCTCGAAGGATTGATGGCGTCCAGGGCACGCGCGTCCGGATTGAGTGCAGCCGAACCGTCTCCTCCCTCCGGACCACCCAAATGAGAGTGGGTATCGATGAGGCCTGGTAAAATAACTTTGCCGGTCACGTCTTGAACGAGGGCATCAGCGGGCAGCTTGGTATTTGCGTCACCCACGCTGATTATTTTTCCTTTCCGCACCACCAAGACGCCGCGATCAATGGGCTTGCCATTCATTGAATAAATCAAAGCCCCCTTAAAAACAACGGGTTGATCTTGAGAAAAGGCTGAGCATGTCAAGGATACAAACAGGACAATTGCTGCACTGGTTTGGATAAAACGTTTCATAAAAGAATGATGATGAAAAACAAAAGTAAGGCCAAATGAGATGTAAAAAGCGACCTTCCTAGGAGAAGCGAGTTGATGTTGGATGTTAAAATGAATTCATGAGACAATATTTAGACAGCCTTCGCGTTATTCATGGAAAATCAATACTCATGAAAACCCAGCACAAGCAAACCCATCCGGTCGTTTATGTAGTGAAAACATTTATTGAAAAACTCTTGCAACACCCAGAAGTATATCCCATTAAATATTATAAAAAAGGAACTCGGTATCGAAAAAACTGGAAAGGGGTATAATCGTTAACTAAACAGGTATTCTACATCGGCTTTTGTCAATGCCTTTACAAAGCCTGCTTCATCGGCAATCAATTCTTTTGCCAAAATTTTCTTACGTTCTTGGAGTTGAAGAATTTTATCTTCAATGGTATCTACACAAATCATTCTGTAAGCGAATATGTTTTTGGTCTGTCCAATCCGATGGGTTCGGTCGATGGCTTGTTGTTCTACCGCAGGATTCCACCAGGGGTCAACAATATAAACGTAATCGGCGGCGGTCAAGTTAAGTCCGACGCCACCCGCTTTCAATGAAATCAAAAATACCCTGCAGGACTCTTCTTGTTGGAATTGCTGAATGGCTTTTTCTCTTTCTGTAGGGCTGGTGCTCCCATCAAAATAGACAAACGGAATTTTTTCTGCTTGTAGTTTTTCTTTCACCAAAGCCAACATGCCCAAAAACTGAGAAAAGATCAGCACCTTATGATCCCCGATGTTTTCGGATAGCTCCCTGGAAAGCTCTTCGAGCTTAATAGAGTGATTAGGGTATTTTTCTTCCTCATTTAAAATGGATGGGCTGTCGCAAATCTGACGAAGCTTCATGAGCCCTTGTAAAATGGTGAGTTGCGATTTGTCTATGCCCTGCTCATCGATGGTGCCAAGAATTTTTTCCCGATAGCTGTTTCGATAAGCATCGTAAATCAGTCGTTGTTCTTTTTCCATTTCGCAGAACAAAATGGTTTCTGTTTTTTCGGGAAGGTCTTTGGCGACCTGTTCTTTGGTTCTTCGTAAAATGAATGGATAGAGTAGCTTGCGCAAATGTTCCTTTTGTTCCTGTTCGCCAAATTTATCAATGGGCGTAGCAAATTCATTTCTAAAAAACTCCATAGAACCCAACAGGCCTGGATTTAAAAAATTCATTTGAGCAAATATGTCAAACGTGTTGTTTTGCAAAGGCGTTCCGCTCATGCAAAGACGGTTTTTAGCAGTCAGCAAGGAGGCGGCTTTGGTGACTTTGGATGCCGGGTTCTTGATGGCCTGGCTTTCATCCAAAATAACATAATCGAACAAGATTTTCAGCAATAGATTGATATCACTGCGCAAAGTTCCATAGGTCGTGATGATGATATTGCTTTGTTGCAACGCCTCCAGGTCCCTGATGCGGGTGTTGCCGTGGTGAATATGATACGTTAGATCGGGCGTGAATTTTTTCACCTCATTCTGCCAGTTGTAGATAAGGGTGGTGGGACAAATCACAATCGCTTTCAATGAACCATTGGTGGCCTTGTATTGCTCCAGCATGGTTAATGCCTGTACGGTTTTACCCAATCCCATGTCGTCTGCCAAAATACCACCCCAGCCCACATCGTTTAAATAACTAAGCCATTGGTAGCCCGCTACCTGATAGGGCCGCAAAACAGCTTGCAAGTTGGAGGGGGTGTCAATTTCAGGAATATTTTTAAAAGAGCGGATGCGTTCAAATTTTTCGTCCAGTGCAAAACTAATTTCAGCCTCGTCTCTGTTTTCGTATAGCTCATCAATAACACTCATGTGATATCTTGATAAACGCAACTTGTCGTTTTTGCCATCTCCCACTTTGAACAAAAGCGCATAGCGTTTTAGCCACTCATCCGGAAGAATACCCAAGGTGCCATCAGCAAGCTGCACAAAGGATTGTTTGCCGGCAAGCGCTTTTTTAATTTCGGCTATTCCTACTCGTTGGTTGTCAAATTCAATTTCAACTTTGGCATCAAACCAATCCAATCCACTGCTGACATGAATATGGGTACTGGGTCGGGCAGTGTTGAACTTAAAGTTTTTAAGCGCTTCGAATCCGTATACCGGAATCTTGGCTTCTTTCATCTCGTCTATAAACAGGAAAAACCAATTGTTTTTTAATACATCGGTGCCTTTCAGAATAAGGCTTTTGGTTTCGGGCTGACGAACAAACATTGAATGAAGTCCTTCTAGCTTTTGTATAAACGCTTCCTCTGCTTCGTTGTTTCGTTTGATGATTAAAATCTTATCCGCCTCTGGCAATACGATGGTGGGCTTGTCGCTGGGCTTGATGTCAAATCCCTGGTAAGAAAAAATAGGCTGGAACACAAGGTAATCGCCCTTTTCAAGTAGTTGCACTTTGATCTCGGGCACACCGCCTTTTACTTCTTTTACAAGGCTTTTATCAAAATCAACCGAGTAGTCTTTGGTAAGCGGAAGAATTTCTTTTTGCAGCGTAAGGGCCCAGTCTGCCTTACTAAATCGAATGCTTTTGTGTCTAGAAAATTTTTCCACCAGGAGCACATCTTCCGGCTTTTGCCAAGTATAGAGCTGGTTGTCATGTAAAAAAACCAAGCTGCTGTCGCACTCGTTGTCATCCAACGAAAGGGTTTCGCCGGGTAATTTTATCAAACAAATCAATTCAAACGCATCATTGGCATACCGAACCTTGAAAGCAGGTGAAATAAAACGATCGCTTAATTCGATTTCTTGTAAGTGATTGGTCTTAAATGTTTTTTTATCGGGCAAGAGAAATACAAACTGATTTTGCGATTGCTCTTCAAACATTTTTTTGAGTTTCGGATGCAGGTATTCTGCCATTAAGGATTTTGTTTCCTCTGGCAAATCATCACCATCTGTATGAATGATGTTTTCCCAAATACCACTAAACGGAGAGTTTCTGTTCAGGTATTTGTGAATCTCGGGCGATTGTAGTTTTCTGATTTGCTGAAAGAGGTATTTGTCTTCCTCGTTGAAACAATCCAGGTTGACAAACTTCGTCAGGTCAAGGGCTTCTGTTTTGCCGAGGTATTTTTTGTTGTCCTCATCCGATTCTCCCTGAACCGCTCCCACCGTGAACCCGGGAAAGCTAGGGGTGTTGCAGTTAAATACAATGCCCAGTTTTTTGTGGTCGTTTTTGGTAGTTGGCTGCGATACTACTTCTACTTGCTTTTTAGCCAATACCGAAGCGGCTGGCTTGGAAGGCAATGGAGACAATCCGGGAGATGAAGCAACCCTTTGAATGGTGGGATCCAATAATTTCAAAAAAGGCTTTCCCTCTTTATAGGAAAATTCAAATTTACCGGCGAGGTCGTCCTGTAAGCTGTATCCGTAAATCTGTAAGAGTTTATTTTTTTCTTTGTCCCAATTGCGAATGGAGTCAAAATAATTGGAACCATAAGCATTCAGCAGCTGAAGAAACAACAATGTTTTGTGTTCACAAAGCGGATGCAAAGATTCGGTGCAGGTACAAGAAGTGTCAAATGTGCGCTCTTCATTTTTTTGAAGGACAACTGTATAAGGGCTGCCCTCAATGGTCAATGAAGCTTCCACTCTTTCGTCTGCTGCTTTTACAATGCTGGCCTTGGTGGTGCGCAATATCTTTTCTGCTTCATCATAAATAGCCTGTGAGGATAACATTTTGATCGTTTTCAGATCAATGTTTTTCATTTTGGCAATGGTATGATACTGGTTGTACTGAAAAATACTATTTCCCAACATGTTTTTATCGGCCATGTCTTGTAAACGAAACAAGGCCGCCGATTCGTGGCGACAAATGTCGCCCATGTTATAGGGACAAGTGCATCGAAGGGTTATTTGTTTGGGGTCGGCATATTTTTGAATGTACACCTTGTAAAAAGTATTGTAGCTATCGTCTTTCACCCTGAAAGCAATGCCACCCATCAATTCATCGTGCTCAATCATTTCCACAAACCCACCACTGTGTATTTTTTTTCCACGACGAATCACTTCGTCTGTCCCGTTGTTGTAAATGTGTTTTATGATGTGTGGTAGCGCCAAGTAAAATCAATTATTGAATAGATAGAATTCTTGCTGCCCCTGGTTGATTGTGAAAAGGGCAATTTGCAAAAGTAACGGAAAATAAACGAGACACGCAGGCTCGCAGACGACTTTGTGGAGAAATTATGTCTTTCCTTATCGAAGTGCGGATTTAATCAATTTGCCTTCGTGGTAGATGGGTACCACGGGTGCGGTATCTGGGGTTAGACAATGTTGAATGTCTTTTTCCAAGCCAAAAGCAGATAATCTTTTGTAATGGGAGGCATTGTTTTGTTTCATGAAAGTGAACAAATCAGCCTGGGCTTGTGTATACATCAGTTCAGCTATCGCAGATGCGTCGCAATCCACTGAGAAATGATGTTTAATTTGATGAATCACAGCGCCCGCAAACAAACTGTCTTCTATATTTACCCTGTCTTTCCAAGCAGCACAGGCCAACAAGACCGGTTTGTTTTGTTGAATCAGGTGTTCACATACGGCGCTCAGGTTGGCGAAAGCCCCTGTTATAACTTCATGGGCCCCATTGTTGAGGGCCATGTGTAGTAGTTTTGTACCATTGGTGGTAGTCAACACCAATGTTTTTCCTGCAATAAATGATGCAGGATATTCGAAAGGAGAATTGCCGTACTGTAAACCTTCTGCCACTTTTCCATCTCTTTCTCCCGCCGTGATGGCTTCCATTTGTTTACCGATGCGAATACACTCGGGCACGCTGTCTACCGGAATGATTTCTTTGGCTTCATGGTGTAAGGCAGTAGCAATCGTAGACGTAGCCCTCAACACATCAATAATCACCACAATGCTGTTGCTGATATCATATAGGTGTAGCAAGGCCGGTGAAAGACAGGTATATAAAGAAGGGCGATTTTGCTGCATGGATATAACGTATAAAAAAATTACTCAAAAGGAATTTTAACCACTTTGGCTTTTAGTGGATTGTTTCGAACCATTACAGATATTTCTGTACCAATGGTAGCATATTGTTTTTGTACATAGCCCATGCCGATGGCTTTTCCTAAGGAAGGAGATTGCGTGCCAGAGGTCACCCGGCCAATGATGTGTCCTTCTGCGTCAGCAATAGGATAATCGTGTCGCGCAATGCCCCTGTCAATCATTTCAAAACCCACCAACTGCTGAGTGACACCATTTGTTTTTTGTTGTTCAAACAACACGCTCGATGTAAAGGGTTTGGTGAATTTGGTAATCCAACCCAAGCCTGCTTCGATGGGAGACGTGGTGTCATCGATGTCGTTTCCGTACAAACAAAATCCCATTTCCAGTCGAAGGGTATCGCGAGCGCCCAATCCAATGGGCTTAATGCCTTGAGGCGCACCAGCAGAAAAAATGGCTTCCCATATAGTATCCCCAGCATTGTCTTTGTCTTCAAAATAAATTTCTACTCCTCCGGCGCCTGTATATCCTGTGGCGCTGATCAACACATTTTCTACCCCAGCAAAACGCCCCTTTACAAAAGTGTAATACTTCAAGTTGAGCAAATCCATTTCTGTCAGGGGTTGCAATATTTTGGTGGCTTGTGGCCCTTGCACCGCCAACAATCCTGTTTTGGAAGAAACGTTGTGCATTTCTACCTGTTGTGTATTATGGGTGGTAAACCAATTCCAGTCTTTATCAATATTGCCTGCATTCACGACGAGCATATAGGCGTTATTGGGTTCCAAACAATAGACCAATAAATCATCTATGATTCCGCCTTCGCTGTTGGGTATACAGCTGTATTGAACTTTACCGGCGGTTAGTTTGGCGGCATCATTGCTGGTAAGGCGCTGAATCAATTCAAGCGCATGAGGTCCCTTCAGAATAAACTCTCCCATGTGACTTACATCAAACACGCCTGCGTTTTTTCTAACGGTTGCATGCTCTTCGTTGATCCCTGAATAAGAAATGGGCATATTAAAACCAGCAAACTCAGCCATTTTAGCGCCGAGTGAAAGGTGTTTTTGAGTGAAGGGAGTTGTTTTCATGCAATCCGTTTAGGGGGCAAATGTAAATTAAAAAAGCGGCAGAACAATTTTGATCACTTTTGAACGGATAGAAATAAAATATCCTGTCTTTCGACAGGATACAATCATCAAAAAGTATTTATAAAAAAAACACTGGGTTGTATAGAATAGTAGCGGTGGGATCTGTATTGGGCTCTTCTAAATCCTCTAGTTGTTTTTCTATGGATTGTTGCAGGTGTTGAAGCGAATCTCTTTTTTGTTGGAGAGAACCCGCTGGTAAAACATCCCCATTGGTGTCTAATTGAACAGGCTTGCCGTCAATGGTAAACAGACCGGAAGGCTGCATGATATAATCAATGTCGTTTTGCCAACGATGATTCGCGTTTCCTTCTCTTTGATTGCTGAACTCCATGCCATGGTCTGAAAAAAGAAGCCGCCATGTGGTAGGGTTTCCGTTTTTAATTTTTATCTGCTTTCCCACGGGCACAAATACGGTTACTATAACGTGTTGGTTTCGGAATTTTTGGAGTCGCGTAATCGCGATGGCTTTGTCTAGAAAAAGGGTGGAGTCTATTTGTCTAACTCGGTATGAAATAGCTTCTGCTGTACTCGTGGCTTTAGACTGAGTAGGCCCGCTAGCCATTTTTTGGATGGTGACATAAAAACTATCTGTATTTGATTTTTCAATTTCCACCGAAACGTTTTTAATATACAAGCTGTCATTGTTTAGAATATTAAACGGAGAAAGTGAAATACGATTGGTTTGAATTAAATCATTGATAGATGAATTAAATTCAATGGATAATTTTTGCGCCGTCGGGTGTTGTAAAACAATGTTATTGGGCTGCGGAATGTTATTGTATGAAAATTGATTTGCTACCGACATCAAAAGTCCCACAACAGAAACCCAGCCTAATATCCAAAGCGAAATAAATGCCACTCGAATCGGGGTGCGGCCAGATTTTATTTTGGCAACTTTTCTGATGATCCAGGTGATGATGCCAATCAAAGGAACCATAATAAAAAACAGCAAAACGCCCCACGCGAATGTGTTTTGCCAGCCACTTTCTACTACAAAATTTTTCAATGGAAAAACAGCAAAAGCTGAAATGCTAAAAGCAAACAACAAGGCCAGCAATACAATAACCACTATAGCCAATAGGGTATAAGAAAATATTTTTATCAAAAACAATAACGCTTTTACAAAGCCTTTAACAATTGATTTTGCAATGCTCGCAGTTTGACTGACAAAAGATCGCGTGTTGATAGATGCGGATTGTTTTACCTCTTCCGCCATCGACTTGGCTTTCTCTTGAATGCTTTTGGCCTCTTCGGTTACAATGTTTTTAATGGATTGCAAATCGATTTTTTCGCCTTTCATTTCCAATTTTTCTGAAGTCGTTTTGGCTTCTGGAATAATCAGCCAACACAATATGTATACCAATAGTGCGCTTGGGGAAAACTGGACAGCATCTTCCCATCTGGAAAAAGTACCAAGTAGCGGCAGAATAAAAATAAGCCTGGGAATCCAGGCGCTGATACCAAAATAATGTCCTATTCCACTGCAGACACCCCCTACGATATTGTCATCCGTATCTCTGAAAAGTCTTTTTCTGGTAGCGCCAATTTCTTTGTTGGCAGAACTGGGTGTGGCAATCCAAAGTACTATATAGGGCAGCAAACCAAAACCAAACGAAATCACCAGCAACACAAAGAATATACGCACCACCACTACATCTACACCCATATAATTGGCAAGACCACTACACACGCCTCCGATGATTTTATTGTTCTCGTCTCTGTATAGTTTTTTGGATGGAGGATTCTGTATTTTTTCTTCGGGCTTTTCCGGTGCTGTTGGCGCATCATCAAAATCTTCGGGTCGTCCCATACTGTTGATCACTGCGTTGACAGCTGCATCGGTAATACAGGTAGCTCCTTTTTGAAGAGCTTGTTGAAACAACTCGCCGATTCTGCCTTCAATATCATTGATGATTTCTTCTTTGCCTTCTTCATTGATAAAATGCTGTTGAAGGGTGTCAATGTATTTTTTTAGAAAATCGTAAGCTGTCACTTCAATAGGAACAACCCGGC
>CANGBQ010000006.1 GCA_947451985.1 Chitinophagaceae bacterium
CAGCCTATTGTCTTTAACAATTTTTTGTAGTCCCTCTATGTTTTTAATTTCTAGATTCATCTCAGAAAACAAAACTACTCCGTATTTGATTACAATTCTATAGTCATTGCTGCATTCTTTTTCTAAGAGTTTTACCCGATCTGTTTTCTTTCTCCATCAGTATTATTTTATTAACCAAACCTCTGTGTATGTTGAAATACCTCTCATTTCTGTCTGTATTCTTTTTTCAGCAATCGTCTGCCCAGTCCATCAGCAAAAGAACAGCGGACAGCTCAGGCAATATTATCATCACCACTTCGCGGGACACGCTTGCTTCAGGTACGAACGATTGCAGGGTAGAGGGCCTGGTGTTCCGTTCGGATAGCGGTAAGTATTTTGCCTTTGCCTTTTACCTGACTTCACCCAAGACTTTTTTCTTAACAAGCAAAGACAAAATCCGCATTCGTTTTGTTGACGGGGAGGTATGTGAACAAAGCGCGTATACCGAAGGAGAATTTTTTACAAAAGGCAGCGAAGCCGTTGTAACCATCCCGATGTCGGAAGCATTCATGAATAAGATGTACAAGTGTCCGATTACCTCTATTTCCCTGATCACGGCGCAGCTTCGGTACAACATAGCAGTGCCCCCGTTTTACAGCAATCGATTTTTGACACTGTCCCAGTATATGCTGACGATGAATGTATACGACGAAAACGGCATCAACTGGTCAGAAATCACCAGCATGCCCTTGCCGGAAAATTAGACAGATTATTTGTTGAGTCGTTGAGTGGGTAAGTTGGATAGTGTATTGAAAGACTGCTACGAAACCTACCAAACCTACCAAACCCACCAAACGCAGGAACCTCTTACACTTCTTCACCAAACCCCACCACATATGAAACGCAACCACCTCCTCCTTCTCGCCGCAATGATAATACTTGTTGTTTTACTCATTGCCAAATGCAACTGTCGAAATAGAACAACTACGGCTACACGCTTTATCCAACCGCCGATTGCTACGGCAGATGTGCCATTCAAAGAATACACGGTAGAAGCGGCCAAGGGCGACACGCTCCTGTATCCTTCAGGAACTGTCGTGTTGTTCCCGCCACATGCGTTTGTAGACAAAAGCGGCCAACCCATTGAAGGCAACGTGCAAATCAAATACCGTGAATTTGCCGATCCGGTCGATTTCTTTTTGTCGGGCATTCCGATGGGCTATGATTCAGCAGGCGTGCATTACACCTTTGAATCTGCCGGCATGTGTGATATCCAGGCTTTCCAGAACGGCCAGCCTGTTTTTGTCAACAAAAAGGCCAAACCCGAAATCAATATCGCAACGCGCAACACAGACCTGGCGCAAAATTTATATTATTTAGATACCGCCACCAAACAATGGGTCAATCGAGGCAAATCTTCCATTCTTACGGTGGGCAAATCGCAGGCATCGGTCAAACAAGCTGATGTGGCAACCATTCCCGAGCCAGTAAAGCCTTTCAGGGCGAACGATGATCTGCCCATCATCAAGGTGACCATTGATCCTGAGTCTTTCAAGGAGCTGATGGTGTATGACAACCTCCAGTTTCAATTGGACAAGGACGAAAAAAGATTCAAGCCCGAAGATTCATACACCCGTTGGGATGACATCAAACTGCAAAAGGGAAAAGGATCCGGTCTTTACACCATTCGTTTCAGCAAGTCATTCGCCGATTACCACAAATCAGTGGAATACAAAGTAAGGCCGGTGTTGAATGAAAACGATTACGCCAAAGCGATGATCGTATACGATCGACAAATGAAAGCTTACGAACAACAAGTAGAGGCCAGACTGGCAGCGGATAAAGCCAACAAGGCGGCGTATATCAAAGACTCTTTGAACAATGCACAAATCGATCGGGACAATGAAAAGACAGCCCAATTGAATGCTATCATCGAAGCTAAAAATGCTGAAATGGAAGCAGCTAACCAGCAAATTGAAAAAGAGAATAAAGAGGTAGAATCCATCAACCTTTCCAACAGCACCTTGCGCAATTTTGAAATTGATGGATTTGGTATCTGGAATTGCGACCGTCCTCTTGGCGGAGAAGTGTACGTAAATGTAATACCCTCTTTTGTAGATGAGCACCAGCAGCCGATTCAACCAATGGATGTCAATTTGTTTATCAGGCAGTTTAATGGATTGTATATCATTGGAAACAATTCCGTACCCATTCCGATTAACAGAGACAATATGATGGTGGGGGTTGTAGACGGATATTTTGCGTACATCACGTATGATGAATTCAAAAAGCTGCATATAAATCCGGATACCAAAACGCAGACTTTCCCCATGCACATTGTATCCAAAGCAAACAACAACTATGATTTCATCAAAAGCCTGGTGAGTCAGTAAACAGCCAGCACTATTCTTCATCACCTTAAAGAACCATACGATGAAAAAACTACTCATCATCATGTGCCTGGTTGCGTTCCATGCTCTGCACGCACAGGAAATCATCAATCGAAAAGACACCAATCAGGTGATATCCATACTCACTTCTTCTGTTCCGCTGCAAGTCGAGCCCCTGTTTTGCAGCGTCAATGCAGGCGCATTGATTCCCAAGGACACCGTCACCGATAATATGTACGTCCTTTCTTTTTTCTATGACACACCGAAGGACATTCTCTTAGACACGACGGCCGAAATTGAAATCCGTTTTTCAGACAGCACGCTGTTTACTTTCAATAATCAAAGAATGAATGAGGAACGGACGCCCAAGGATTCTTCCATCACTTTTCAAATTCTGGTCAGTTATAATTGTTTGAAAAAAATGACCAAGGTGCCGGTGAGTGACATTCGTTTCATCACACCGCTGTACACCCATCGCATTGAGATTGAAGACAAGATGAAATTATTTCTGCCCAATCTATCGAAGTGTCTATTGACGAAAGCCAGCGAGGAATATGCATCGATTCTCAGCTTTGAACGAAGCATGTATGCGTCGCCCATTGTGTTTGATCCCGCCAATAACCAACAACTGGATAAAAAATACCTGGGCAAATATTCCGGCGAATGGCACGAATCCAATCTCTTGTATACCTATGATCTTTACTTGCAGGCAGACACAAGCTACATCGTTTGGTACATCATCAACGATCCGTCAGAAGCCAAGCCATACCGAATCAAGACGCAAACTTTGAACATTCGTTCCTTTGATGAATCGCAGGTGCTGGTGATGGATGTGTGTTACGAAGCAGACAAACCCGATTATACCGATGGAAGGCGTACGTTTTATGTCAAGCTCTCCGAAAATGAAAAAGTCTTGTACGGAGAAACCTGGATTTTCGGTCAGCCGTTTGGGAAAATGTATGGGATCAAGAAAAAATCGTATCGAAGATAGCAGGGAACAAATGCCAGGGAGGTATTCTTACAACCGCAGTTGCTCAAAAAAATATTCTTCCGTCACTTCTTTGACTTCGCCGGGTGCCAAGCCCTCCACAGATAAGGCTTCAATTGAAATCCGAATCAGCCGCAAACATTTGTGCCGGATGGCGGCAATCATTTTTCGAACCTGGTGAAATTTTCCTTCGGTGAGCGTAATGCAGAGCCAGGAGCTTTGTTGGTTGGGATGTGGACGAAATGGACTGTCTGTAATATATGTTGGCTTGTCCACGATGTCGACCAAGCAAGGTTGCGTGATGTACTTGCCTCCATCGGGCGCGCTGATGGCAATGCCGTTGGCCAATGCTGCTACCGATGCAGGCTTCACGGTGTTGTTGACTTGCACCAGGTACCTGCGGGCATGGGGCTGTTTTCCATGAAACAACAACCGCGTCACTTTGGGGTTGGTGGTCACCAGCAACAATCCTTCCGAATGTTTATCCAACCGGCCAATGGCATGTGATCCTTCGGGAAAATCAAAATCGAGTGAACCGAGCAAGGGTACATCGTGCGAACTGATGAACTGCGACACCATATCGATGGGCTTGTGTACCATAAAATACCGGTGTGGCTGCATAGGGGCAAATTACTTAATATTGTAGATGCAACAAGTTTCGAACGACCCGCTGCACGGCAAAACACTGGAATATATCCTCACCCAACTGGTGAATCATTTTGGATGGGAGGTATTGGGTCAGCACATTCGCATCAACTGTTTTAATTCGAACCCCAGCATCTCCTCAAGTTTGAAATTTCTCAGAAAAACACCCTGGGCCAGAAAGCAGGTGGAGGAGCTGTACCTCCGCCTGATTGAATAATACAATCTTCCCTTTTTCGCTAAAAACCAAGCTTTTGGCCAAACAATTGTTTGCCGGTATTGTTTAACAAGCAGTCAGGCGCTGACTTGCAAAGCATTCATAGCCAAACCCATACCAATTATCTGGTTTTCGGCTGGAAGTCATCCCGCAAGCAGCGGATTCATCTTATATTCGCCACTTAAAAAAAGGAATCTATATGGAACACAACAGTTCAGCCAATGCCCAGCCAACGGGTAAATGCCCGTTTTCGGGAGGTGCCCTCAAACAAACGGCCGGCGGCGGTACGCGCAACCGCGATTGGTGGCCCAATCAGTTAAAGCTTACCATTCTCAGACAGCATGCCACGGCCTTCAACCCCATGGGAAAGGACTATGATTATGCAGCCGCGTTCAATAGCCTCGACTTACAAGCCGTTAAGAAAGATATATTCGATTTGATGACACAGTCTCAAGACTGGTGGCCGGCCGATTACGGACATTATGGTCCTTTCTTTATCCGCATGGCCTGGCACAGTGCCGGAACCTACCGGATTTCGGATGGCCGTGGGGGCGCCGGTGCCGGTGCGCAGCGTTTTGCGCCGCTCAATAGCTGGCCCGACAATACCAACTTGGACAAAGCACGTTTGTTGCTGTGGCCGGTGAAAAAGAAATACGGAAAAAAGATTTCATGGGCCGATTTGATGATCCTGGCGGGCAATTGCGCGCTGGAATCCATGGGCTTTCAAACATTTGGTTTTGCAGGTGGCCGCGAAGACATCTGGGAACCCGAAGAAGATATTTATTGGGGTTTTGAAAAAGAATGGCTGGCGGATAAAAGATATTCAGGCGAACGTGAGTTGGAAAATCCATTGGCCGCCGTACAAATGGGACTGATTTATGTAAATCCGGAAGGACCTAACGGTCAACCAGACCCGCTGTTGGCTGCCAGAGACATTCGCGAAACTTTTGGTCGCATGGCCATGAACGATGAAGAAACCGTGGCCTTGATTGCAGGCGGACACACGTTTGGTAAAACACACGGCGCAGGCGATCCCGGCAAGTATGTAGGCAAGGAACCTGCCGCTGCGAGCATTGAAGAGCAAGGCCTTGGCTGGAAAAATACTTTGGGTTCGGGCAATGGCGAACATACCATTACCAGTGGTTTGGAAGGAGCCTGGACCACTACCCCAACCAAATGGAGCAACAATTATTTTGAAAACTTATTCGGATACGAATGGGAATTGACCAAGAGCCCCGCAGGTGCCCAACAATGGAAACCCAAAGCTGGCGCCGGTGCCAACACAGTTCCCGATGCACACGATGCATCGAAGCGCCATGCACCAATGATGCTCACCACCGACCTGGCTTTGAGAATGGATTCGGCCTACGAAAAAATATCCAGGCGTTTCTTTGAACATCCCGATCAGTTCGCCGATGCATTTGCGCGGGCCTGGTTCAAATTGACCCATCGCGACATGGGACCCATTGCCCGTTACCTCGGACCCGAAGTGCCAAAAGAAGAATTGATCTGGCAAGATCCGGTTCCGGCAGTGAACCATCCATTGATTGATGAAAAAGACATTGCGGCATTGAAAAATAGCTTGCTAGAATCGAAGCTAACGATTGCAGACATGGTGGCCACCGCCTGGGCATCGGCTTCCACCTTCCGTGGTTCGGACAAAAGAGGTGGTGCCAATGGTGCGCGCATTCGCCTGGCCCCTCAAAAAGATTGGGAAGTCAATCACCCGGGTCAATTACAAAAAGTATTGCAAATACTGGAAGGCATTCAATCCCATTTCAACCAAGCCCAAACCAATGGCAAGCAGGTTTCAATGGCCGACTTGATTGTATTAGCGGGTGGCGTGGGTATTGAACAAGCGGCCAAACATGCAGGACATACCATCCAGGTGCCTTTCACACCGGGTCGTACCGATGCTACCAAAGAGCAAACCGATGTGGATTCGTTTGCCGTACTGGAACCACAAGCCGATGGATTCCGCAATTATGTGCAAGCCAAGCCTCACATCGCTTCAGCAGAAGAAATGTTGGTGGACAAAGCCAACCTGCTCACGCTGACACCTGCTGAAATGACGGTGTTGGTAGGAGGCATGCGCGTATTGCAAACCAATTTTGGACACACCCAACATGGTGTGTTTACCACAAAACCAGAAACACTGAGCAATGACTTTTTTGTACACTTGCTCGACTTGAATACCACCTGGAGCGCCGTTTCGGGTGCACAAGATGTGTTTGAAGGAAAGGATCGCACCACCGGTGAACGCAAATGGACAGGCACGCGAGTGGATTTGATCTTTGGATCCAATTCTGAATTGCGCGCCATTGCCGAAGTATATGCCTGTGAAGATGCACGCGAAAAATTCGTGCACGATTTTGTCGGTGCCTGGACCAAGGTGATGAACCTCGACCGATTCGAACTGGTATAAAGATTGACTCTTTTCAAGATCATACAGGTGGCTTTCAACAGGCCACCTTTTTTGATTATTATCAATAGGCTTCCTACATTTATAGAATAAACATCGTCCCATGAATCGTTTCTTTTTTCCTTCCAGCATGATTGTAGTATTCAGTTCAATCTTGTTGATGTCTTGTGGCGACAACAATCCGTCTCCTAAGCCTTCCGTACCCACCGATTCTGTTACGGCAGCCACCACCCCTGAAGATCCGAACGCCGATATCCTGGGCAGGTACCAGGGTTCACAAGAAGCCTACACGATGAAGAATCAATATGGCAGCGACATGGAAGTGAATGGAAACAAGGTACAAGTGCCTGCAAGCAAGTATACTTTTTTGATCAAAGAGAACAACGTGGTTAGCCTTGAACAAATCAACCAGGAAGATGGTACTCGTGTGTATTACAACGGCACGTTCAAAGTACTCGATAAACTGGGCAATACGGTGAAAATCGAATGTGCGTTAAGCGATGGGGCCGGCTCCAGCCCCACTTATATCCTCATCATTGACAACAGCGACAACACGGCACGCTGCATTGGCCACAACGAACCCAGTTTCAGTCTCGACAAAAAATCCACCAATGTTTCGGAAGACAAAACAACCACCACTACCACCACATCAACAGACAACACCAGCACCGAAGATGCGCCTGCTAATTATAATGGAGTGTATTCTTACAAAGACGACAGTGCCGAATTACAAATTGTAGTAAGTGGAGAATCCTGGACTGGCAAAACTCGCATCATTACCGGCATGGGAGAGGAGTATGACAAAGTAGAATATGAAAGTGGCGTGGTCAAAGGCAATGAGTTGTTTGAAAGCGCCGGCTACGTAAAAATTGGATACATCCAAGGCAATGCACTTACCACCACCATTGGAGGCAATATTGTCACCTTGCGCAAATAGCTTTAACATTTTATTGTACGGTCTCCTTCTTTGAATGTAGTAGTTTCATGGAAACAACTCATTCGACTATTTGATTCGAATTCTATTCCCTTCTTTGTAACGATTTCTTTTTCTTTCGTTTTTCTTTGTTGTACTTCATTTCTTCATCCTTTAAAACCCTTTGCCATGTGTAACATAATCCTTGCTGTCCTGCTCAGTTTGTTCGCCAAAAATCCTACTGTTAAAGTGTTATACCGTACCGTAGACATGAAGCCACATTATATTGAATACAGCAAAGATCGAAAACTAACCTGGTCCGATTTTAAAGAAACAAAGAGAAGATATGTGCAAGTGGCGGTTACCTCATCTCAAATCTCCTACAATGTCACCAATGACAACAATGAAATGGTGGTGAACGTGAGTTGTGTATTTGACAAAAAAAATTCAACTGTTGTGCGTGGCTTTCAAACCGATTACATCCTCAACCACGAGCAAAGACATTTCGACATCACGTATTTGTATACCGCCAAACTGATCAAAACATTGAAAAATGCCAAACACCTGACCATGGAAGAAGTGGATGACATCTACAACAATATTTACGAAGAGTGGACCGCTTACCAAGCTCAATATGATGCAGAAAGCGGCAACGCTACCATTACCAATCGCCAAGCGGCTTGGGATAAAAAGATTGACGAACAGTTGCAGCAAGCAACCTTCTAACTGGCCGCCATTTTAGTCAATCACATTGTACGCAGGGCTTGTCGCTGTATCCATGTGTCTGGGCCCAACGCTCGCAAGTATCCTGTGTTTTGAAACAAGGCAAGCCCATATCCAAGGTCTCTACTGTCCATGGACTACTAGAAGGACACTGCGTGCCACAGATGGTAAATGCATTGTCTGGTTTGGAACAATCCGAAAGGGGTATGCTGATGAGTAACCACAACAGCAAAGTGCTGAATTTTTTCACGCATTGAAAGTACGAGCAGCCTTGTCTCTTAACAATGATGTACATCATAGTGATTGTTCTACTCACCTATCAGTAAGCAGCTAACCCGTGCCGTCGGTAATCAAGCAAAAACAAGCAAGTATTTTATTATCTTTCCCTAACATTATTCACTTACTAAACAACCCACACATGAATCCAACTATCAAAAAAATTATTTATTGGGGCCTGACGGCTATGGTAGCCTTTGTATTTGCAGGCAGCGCCTATGGCAAGCTTTCCGGCAGCATGGCTCCGGGTTTTGGTATTGATGCCGAAACATTTAAACTATTGGGCTGCATTGAATTGGCCTCACTTGTATTGTTCATCATCCCCCGCACCGGCCTATTGGGCTCGCTGTTACTAGTGGCTTATATGGGCGGCGCGATTGCCACGCATGTGGAGCATGCACAACCCATTGGTGCACCCATTATGATTACGGCTTTTGTTTGGGTGGTGGCCTTGTTTCGTTTTCCTGAGTTGAGCAATAGAATACTTGGAAAGTCAAACGATTAAAATAGGGTGATTGCTTTTATGAAAATGACCCGCCTATGAGGCGGGTCGTTCTTTTATAGACCGATGTAAGTTTATTCCTTAATCAAATCTGTCAAATGTACACGAAGCGCATCCACAGAAATGCTGATTTCCCAAAAGGAAATCCCCAATGAAATCAATAAACACAGCAAACTGGCGCCAAATATGTAAATACCCATTGTTTTAAAACCCAGAAACAACACCGTCATCGCAAATACTGATAAAAACAAACACAACACGCCAAACAATTGCATGTAGCGAATGAGGGTCAGGCGCAGGTTGAGGTTTTTGATTTCAAGCAAAATGGTTTTGTTTTCTTTTTCGTCGTATGTTTTTTTGAGGCCACGTACAATTTGTGCAATCGTTAAAAATCGATTGGTATAGGCCAATAAAATCAGAGAAGTGGCCGAAAACAAAAGGGCAGGGGTTCCAATGGTGAATGTCATAGTGTGTATGGAGGTTTGAGCTGTGAAGATTGAGTGGTAAAATTACCAATAATCCTGTATGTAAGATTTGCTGGTTTATTGTATCCTTACAAAGTGGCGCTTAACGTCACAAAATAATTTCTTCCATCGCCGGGCAGCAGACCAGGTCCGGGGTAGCCACCTGCTCTTCTGGTAAAGTAATGCACATTGAACACATTGTTCAGTCCGGCTTTTAGCACTATGGAGGAAGAACAATTGATTTGCATGCTGCAGTCCACAATGGTATAAGCAGGAATCAAACCTGTTTGACCATGAATACTCGGCTGAACAGTATTATTGGCGTCGCTGAATGTTTTGTCGCTTTTATTGTTTCGACCCACAATGGTGATATCCGGTAAATTTTTCACCAAACTGTCGCTGTGCTCCTGGGCGTAGACGCCGCTGTACCCACAACATCCTATCAATACAATAGTATATACCCTTCGCATGTGAATTTTTTTGCGAAAGTATTTTGTGCCGCCAAGAGGGCACTAACGAAATGAGGAATTCGATTTATGAAATCGGGAAAAACACGATCGTCACTGCCTGGCCAGGTCAGCCAGTGTTTTTTTCTCTAGGATTTGCAGGGTACCATCTCGGGTAATGGCCATTACTTTGTTGAGGCCACAATTTATTTCATCGCAATCTTTGCATTTTTGATAAAAATGAAGGCTTACGCAGGGTAATAGCGCGATGGGGCCTTCCACTTCTCGAAGCACACTGGCTATGGTAATCTTATTGGGGGCTTTGGTTAAAAAATAGCCACCACCTTTTCCTTTTTTGCTTTCCAGCAAACCCGACTTTTTTAAATTTAATAAAATGCTTTCTAAAAATTTGACCGGAATTTTCTTTGATTGTGCAATCTGCGCAATCAAAACAGGCCCCTCTCGATGGTGGGCCGCTAGGTAACTGAGCGCCTTCAGGGCATATTGTGTTTTTTTCGAAAGCATGTATACTGGAAAGATAATTGAAATTTTATTTAATAAAAACAGCCTCGTATTAGTCTACTTGTTTGGTAGGATAATAAAATTGATTATTTTTGCATTCAATAATCATACCATGAGCATTCGACTGGGCGACATCGCCCCTAATTTCCAGGCAGCAACGACCATTGGACCCATTGACTTATATGAATACCTGGGCAACGGATGGGGTGTTTTGTTTTCTCACCCGGCCGATTACACGCCCGTTTGCACCACCGAACTCGGAAAGACGGCTTTGTTGCAAGAAGAATTTGCCAGCCGGAATGTAAAAGTATTGGCGGTGAGTGTAGATCCGTTAGACAAACACTTGGGATGGATCAACGACATCAATGAAACCCAGTGCGTGCAAGTGGCTTTTCCGATCATTGCCGACGAGGACAAAACGGTAGCCGGTTTGTATGACATGATTCATCCCAATGCCTCCGAAACGTTTACGGTCCGTTCGTTGTTTGTGATTGGTCCGGATAAAAAAATAAAACTCATCATTACGTATCCCGCTTCTACCGGCAGAAATTTTTACGAAGTCCTTCGCGTGATTGATTCATTGCAGCTCACCGCCCACTACAGCGTGGCCACACCGGCCGACTGGAAAGCAGGAGAAGATGTCATTGTGGTGCCGGCCCTTAGCACAGAAGAGGCGATTCAGCGCTTTCCCAAAGGCGTACAAGTAATCAAACCCTATCTCCGTTACACACCCCAGCCGAACAAAGATTGATCTTGCTGATTGGAAGGAGATTGCAATGGCTCCAATTGCTGGAATTTTTATGAAGTGATGCTTCAATAATTGTTTCAGAAAAAAACAAAGTAGGTTTCTTTGATTATATCTGAATCGTCAGCACTTCATGGATATTGGTGGTATAACAGGGCGACACCTTCGCTTGTTTTAAGCGCCATTTTTTTTTGAATCCCTGCACGGCATATTGTACCGTATTTTTTCCAAACAATTGATTGACTTCATCGAGTGCTTTCATCATGCCATTGCTTTTGACGCGGTCGGTTGTATCAAACAGACTGGTTTGCACCTGGTCATCCGGTGTGATGTCCAGTACCAGTACGCCTGCTTTTTTAAATTGATAACCGGGTCTAAAAACAATGTCCAGTCCTTTCAATGCAGCCTGAATAATGGCCGCTGAGTCATTGGTCGGCGTGTCGAGCGAGATGGTGACCGATTTAAAATATTGTCGGTCCTGCGTGCGGTGCCGGTTGGTATGAATAAACACATATACACTGCTGGTACAGGTTTTTTGTTTGCGCAGTTTGGTGGCACAACTGTTGGCATAGCTGGCAATCGGTTCCCTCAATTCATTTTTGTGTTGCAACAATGTACCAAAAGACCGGGCTGTTTGAATGCACTTTTTATTCGGTGGCAGGGCATCGTATTCAATGCAAGAAATTCCTTTGAGTTCTTTTTGCATGCGCAGTCCCACCACGGTCATTTTTTTTCTGACCCATTCTTCCTGGACTTGCACAAAGTCGGCCGCGGTGAAAACATTGTGCTGCGTCAAGAGGTTGCTGTATTGCCGGCCGCATCCCCAAATATCTTCCACTCGCGTTTGTTGTAACAAATGCAATCGCTGCCATTCTTCTTGTGCTACATACACACCCACTTCTTTTCTTTCTTTCTTGGCATACCGATTCGCCATTTTAGCCAGTGTTTTGGTCTGCCCCACTCCAATGCTGATGGGGATGCCCACTTCTTTGGTCACTTTTTGTTGTACCTGCAAAGCCCATGCAAAGAGGTCGTGGTGTTTCATGCCCGATACATCGAGAAAGGCTTCATCAATCGAATACACTTCGATGGCAGCGGCACAGCCCCGCAATACATTCATCACCCGATTGCTCAGGCTGCCGTATAAAATATAGTTGGAAGAAAAAACAGCCACCTGGTGTTTTTTGATCAGCGGTTCAATCATGAATGCGGGGGCACCCATCGGAATACCCAGTGCTTTGGCTTCGTTGCTTCGGGCAATCACACAGCCATCGTTGTTGCTCAATACCACAATCGGTTTCTGTTGCAACGCCGGCTGAAACAGCCTTTCGCAAGAGGCATAAAAATTATTGCAATCTACCAGCGCCACCATGGTTATACCTCCAATGCTTTGATGAGAATGTGTGTGACGGTTCCCCAAATGCTGAAGTTCATTTCTTCTGTAATGGGAATGGGCTGGTATTTTGGATTCGGACTCTCCGGCATCAACCGGATACCGGAACTGTTTTTGACAAACCGTTTGATGGTGAATTCGTTTTCGACCACTGCCACCACAATTCGATTGTTGGTGGGTTTGATGCTTCGGTCCACCACCAGCAAGCTGTTGGGCAAAATATGCGCATGGATCATGGAGTCGCCCACGGCCCGCACAATATAAGTGGAGTGGGGCCTGGGGATCAAGTGCTTGTTCAAGTCAATTTCTTCCTCTACAAAATCGGCTGCCGGAGACGGAAACCCGGCAGGGGCAATGATTCCATAGCTTGCCAAAATGGGGGAATGGCACAATCCGTATACGGTGATTTTGGGTTCGGGCAACAACATAAATGCTAAATTATTTAGCAAAGTACAACAAAATCCCTAAGGCCAAAAGAATTTTTTATGGGCTTCTGCATGATGGTGGTTATAGCGGAATGCGGATATTGTAACAGGTTCCGCTTCGGGTTGATTGCATCGACAGGGTGCCTTGCAGGTAGTCTACCCGGCTTTGGATACCCAATAATCCGTATCCCAGCTGATGGGTTTGCTTGATCACATCAAAATCGAAACCTACTCCATCATCCGCTGTTCGAATGAGCATGCGATCATTCTCTTTGGAAATTTCAATGGTCATTCGGGTGCCTTTGGAATGCTTGATTGCGTTGTAAATCATTTCCTGCACAATTCTGTATACCTGGTTGTGTTGTTCGGTGGTCAGTTCAATGCAGTCATTTTCTATCCATTGAACCTGCAGGGAGTGTTTTCCCTTGTGGTCCTCAATGTATTTTTGAATGGCCGCTTGAAAAGACAAATCATACAAGCTGATGGGAGAAAGCGATCGGGTCATGTTCCTGATCTGCTGAATACATTCAGAGAGAACCTCGCTGCAGGCTTCCATGGCTGCCGAATCGGTAACGGGCAACAGGTGCAAGCGCATTTTCACCGCCGCCAGCTGAGGGGCGAGGTCGTTGTGTAATTCAGCGGCAATCGTATTTCGTTCGTGTGCGATGGCTTTGATTTCGGCATTCAACTTTTCTGTCTCCAGTTGTTTTAATTTTTTTTGTCGTCGAAACAGAATGACAAAAAAATAAATCAAAAGAGCAGCCAAGAATACACCTAGGAGGATATATAAGATAAGAATTTTTCTTTCTTGGGCGCCCATAAAAATGCCAATGAAAAAGAAAGATAGGACAAAAAATTTATAGGCGGTATAAAACTGGTATACAATACTGAAAAAAATCGCTTGGTTTCTTCGGTATAAAACAACTGCAATGAAAGCAGTAATATTAACGTATAAATATAGGATATAACTGTAGGTATTAATATCAACAATTTGCTGTTGACTATTTTTTTATTGTTTTTTTCGACGGATAGTATTTTATCTATTGTTACTATGCCGGCAACCATCAAAAAAGAATAAGCGGGAAACTTAACAAGGATAACCCTGTATGTATTCACCCCTGCCATCAAGGCTTCCATGAAAATAGCTCCGAGCAGCATCAGTGAATACAATATAAAAAGCTGTTTTCTTTTTGGAGATTGCTGCCAGCATAATAGTATATAAATCAAACTCAAATTTTCAAAAGCCAGGTAACTGTACTCCCGAATATTTTGCTGCAACGGAGTGTGATTAGAAAAATAGATGCTTTCATTGATGAGTCCTACCACTAGGAACAACCAGAATATGATAAAGGGTTTTTCCATTGCACGGACCCTGGTGCCGCCAATAACAATTGGAACAATAATAGAAAGATCAAGTATGTCAGTGATTAAATCAAATGTGTCCATCAAGTCTATTTACTGATACATATGGTTGTTAGCAGAGGGGCGGACAAGGTTTTCCGTTTTCAACAATAATATCGCCACCACCGCCTTTCAGCAGGCCCATCATGTCTTCGCCGTTTTCGTTGACACCCACAAAAATAGAACAGACCTTGTTGTCTGCTTTCATGCCATAATAGGCTTTAAAGCCAACAAAGCCAGGCTGGTCCAATAGTGTTTGAATGGCGCTGGCATCGAAGGTTTCGCTATACACCAGGGCGCCATCGTAATCAGGCGTCAGCATGTTGGGAAGATTGTTGCGATAGCGTTGGATGTACTCCTGCGCTTGTTCGAGGGTAATAAAATTATCACTCATCAGGGGTTGGGTTAAGGGATTAAAAAAATAAGAGAAAGCAAATTAAGGATGTTTCACCAAAATTTTTATACCCTGACTCTTTTTTTCATCTGTAATTTTTAACAGATACTGTCCATTGGGCAATTGATGCGTGTCAACTACAGTGTTGGAACCAGTGAGTTGTTTTGCCCAGCATTGTCGACCGATGGCATCGTACAAGATGGCATGGATACTGCCATTCATTGCGTTCGTGGCATGAATAGTGAATTGCGTATTGCTGGGGGTTGGATAAACAGTGTATTGATTTTCTTTCTCGCCCTGTTGTAAGAACACGATTTTACTATAGATAAAAGAAAAATTGATATCGCTTTGTTTGATTCGGTAATACAACAAGCCGCTAGGCACGTTTACATGTGTAAAGGAGTAACTGCCTTGCATATTGTTCGCAATTGGAACAACGCCTATGGTGGTCCAGTTTTTTGCATCGCGGCTGTATTCAACGGCGAATTCTTTCGCATTCACCATGGGGGTTGCTACCTGCCAATTCACCAAAGTAGAAGATTCATTCTTATACCTTGCATTGACATCTATAAAGGTTACCGGCAAGGGATAGATGACAAAGGGCGTAGGAATGTTTTCGCCGATCTGATTGGCATTGCCGTCGGCATTGGGGTCAACAAAGGTCTGATCACCGTTGTTGGAAGAATCTGCTACGGTTACCCAGGACAAATTGTTGTTCGATCCAATATCTGCCTTGGTCAAGGCGCTGTTATAGTATATCAAGTTGTTTTGCAAATTGGTAACCCTGCATTGAATTTGGACCTTGAAAAAATAATTCGTGTTGTTCAATATCCGATTCGGTAAATCCTGGTTGGGATTCAGCACATTGATATCTGTAATGCCGTTGTAATTCGGATTGAGAGTAAGTCCGGCAGCATTGGCACCGGGCACAAAGTTCGTTTGCACATTGGATACATTCGCTGCACCAAACACACTGCCCAGGTCGTCGGTCAATTCAACATTGTTCAGAATGACATTACCCATGTTCTCTACATAGATTTCGTAAGTGAGATCGTAGGTATTGCTATTGACAGGTGTCGCATTCAACAAATGTTTGGTGTTGCCAATAGACGGGGTAAAACTCGTATTGTCGATGGGTGCATTGCCCACCTGAAAAGTTTTTTCTGTTCCCAGCAAGCCATTACTCAAATCGTATTCATAATAATAACAGCCGGTTCCAAAATCGGTGCCCGTGATTTCCAGCACGCCTTTGATGTACGCGATGCCAAAACAGTTTTTGGGAACAGTGGTCAAAAAAGTGGCACTGGCATTTCCTTGCCCATTGTAGTTGGTGATTTCATACAACAAAGACGGGCTAAATCCCAAGGTGGCAAACATTCTGCCATTGGGCAAGATGCACAGATCGCCGCTGCTGATGGTGTTTGGAAAATAACCTGCCGGAAATTGTAAGGTTCTGGTGTTGATGGCTTGTCCGGTGGTTACGTCAAATTTATCCAGGCTACACTGTCCGGTGGTAGGATCATAACTGGAAAAAGCCCAGATGTCTCCGTTGTTGTCAAACTCAAAATTGTTGGTGGCGTAATTGTAGGAATAAGTAGGCGCCAACGGAATGGTGACAGGACAATCAATGGCTTGGGGCAACCCAATGTCTAAAATCCAGATCTTGGTTTCGATGCCCGACCGAACATCGGCTATATATACTTTGTTGTTGGCCGGATTGTAGGCCACAAACACAGAAAAAAAATCGGGGAGCTGCGCCTGCATGTTGCAATTGGAAATAAACACGGGGCTGCCCAATGGATCTTTGATCAATGAAAAACTAGGTTCCAAGGGAGCAGTGCAAGTATTGCTGCCAAAATTGATCAACACAGAGTTTTGCTGAGCGATACTGTGGTGGCTTATTCCCAACCACATCATCCAAAATAGCAGCTTATATAATCTTGATATGTTGTTCCTAAAACGACGCATAAAAAATCACTTTGAAGGTAAGATTTTTACCCGATATTTTTTTCCATTGTAAATCAATGTTATACAACCAATCAGCCTATAAGCAGCCCTTACTGCTGCTTTATTCTGATAAAAGCTTTAGTTTTATACCATAAACACCCTGCACATGAAAAAGTTGCTGTTTTTTTTATTGTCGGTAGCTGTATTGTCAGCCTGTAAAAAAAGTTCTACCCTGGTACCTTCCCTGACATTAGGGTCTGCGTCAAACACCACCAACCAGACGGTGGTACTGAACACGCCCATTGTCAACATTGTATACAATGCAGGTGGCGGGGCTTCGGGGGTAACGGTTTCCGGTTTGCCTGCAGGCGTGACAGGGACGTATGCGAACGGTGTTCTGACCATTAGCGGAAGTCCGACAAGCACGGGTGTGTACACATACACCGTCACTACCACGGGTGGTTCTCCTGCGGTAACTTACACAGGAACCATCAACGTGAATGCAGCCGGTCAAACATTCGAATATTCTATTCTGCCGTCTCTGACCAACAATGCGATTACCAGCTTCAACAACGAACATTACATTTACTTAGATACCCGCACCACATTGAAAAACAAGTTGTTTGTTTTTCTTCCAGGCACCACGGGTTATCCTGCCGTATATAAATTGATTGTTAAAAAAGCAGCTTCTCTGGGGTATCATTCCATTGGTTTGATGTATCCCAATAATTCAGACTTATACACAGCTTCTGCCTCCAGTACAGATAATACTCAATTCGGCAAGTGCCGACAAGAAATTTTTGACGGAACGGATCAAACCTCGGGTGTCAGTGTGAATGCAGACAACTGTATCAAAAATCGTTTGTACAAATTGTTATTGTATTTGCAAACTTTACATCCCGATCAGAATTGGCAGCAATTCATGAGCAACGGCGAAGTGGATTGGAGCAAGTGTATAGTGGCGGGTCATTCGCAGGGAGGCGGACATGCATGGTACATCGCCAAACAAGTATCGGTAGAACGCGCCATTTCTTTTTCTTCCATTGACTGGAACAGCGCCCTGAGTCAAAGTGCTGCCTGGGTATTCAATCCGGGTGCCACCCCTGTTTCCAAAATATATTCCATCAACAGCACCAAAGACCAGATATTTAGTTACGCCAATGTACAAACGCAGTTGGCAGATATGGGTTTGACAGGTCCTGCAGTCAGCATTGACAGCAATACGCCACCTTATTCCGGTTCGCACACCCTTACGACAAGTGCTACACCCGCCATCAACGTATTGTTTCCGGACCACAACATGACGTGTCTGGATGCCTATATACCCAAAACCACCGGAGGCGATGTGATTCCAACATTGGTGTCTGCCTGGGAATATTTGATTGGCAACTGATTATATTTCCTTGTTGCTGAGGTTGATTAAGTAATCAAACAGACTGACTTCTGATCCGATGCCGAGTTTTTTCCGCAATCGATAGCGGCTGATTTCAATACCCCGAACAGAGATGTTCATCAACTGGGCGATCTCTTTGCTCGACAGGTTCATCCTCAAATAGGTGCAGAGCTTGATTTCATTCGCAGTAATGTTGGGATGCTTTTCTTTTAATACCAATACGAAGTCACTATTTACTTTATCAAAATGCTGGGCGAAGTGTTCCCAGTCTTTGTCCATCTTGTCATCTTCGCTCAATACCTTGATCATCTTTTTCAATTCAGCAACTGTTTTCTCATTGTCAATGGCTTTCATGATATGATTCAATTCGGTTTTGATTTTGGCAATCAATTCTCCTTTTTGTACCAGGTGCATGGCAGAAGTAGCCAGCTCTGAATTTTTGAAATCAATTTCCGATTGTAGTTTTTCGTTTCGAAGAGTAACCAACTCGCTTTCTGCTTTATCGATTTCTAGCTGGTGCAGGTAGCTTGTTTTTGCTTGTTCCTCTTCGTATTTTTTTTGTTGAACAAAAAGTTTTTTACGTTGTCTTTTATAAAAGCTGGCCACTAGCAACACCAACAATAAGCCATAGCAAGCATAGGCCCAATAAGTTCTGTACCACCTGGGTAGCACGATGAATTGATAAGCGATTGCGGCTGATTCGTTGCCCAAGTTATTGCGGGCTTTGATTTCAAAACTATAATTACCTGCCGGCAGATTGGTGTATTCTTTTTCGGTTTTATCCGACCATTCCGACCAGTTTTTATCAAAGCCTTTGAGTCGGTAACTGTATTCAAGTTTGGATTGCTGCCCAAACACAGGCGCGGAAAATTCAAATAATATATTTTTCCATCCATTGCTTAATTCGGGAATGTTTTTAAGGTCCTGAATTTGTTGTTCGTTGATGTTTTTAAAATATCCGCCAAACAACACACTGTCTTTCTGATTGAATATGGTTACCGATTTCATACGCACCGATAGGGGAGCAATGGTTTTTTTGTATTTATCATAATTGATGTGGTAAAACCCTTTCTCGCCTCCCAGAAAAATATTGTTCGCATTGACGGGATACACAAATTCAAATCCGCTCAACATTTTATTATTCAGTTCGGGCAAATAAGAAACAACGGGCGATCCCGTGCTCATGTCTACCACTCCCAAGGTTTTTTCGTGAATAAACCAGATGTTTCCATCGGCATCTTCTTTCAAGTATCGAAGACTTTGCTCACCAAATATTTTTGCATAATAAGCAGAGGGCTCAAAACTGTCTTTGGACGAATTGTAGACATACACGCCTTTCTCCGTGGCTACCACTACTTCGTTTTTGATTTTGTACACGTGATTGTTCAAGGTAAAAGGCAGTCCGTTTTGGGCGGTGTACAAGGTGGTGATATAATTACTGTCGGCCGATGGGGTTATTTTGTACACACCATGATACGGATGAGATACCCAAATGTTTCCGATGTTGTCAATGGCAATAAACCTGGAGGACTCTACAAAATTCGGAATGGTGCCTGTACTTGAAAATGTATTACGATTGGCTTGAAAAACCGTCACCCCTTTATAGTTGCCCGCAATCACGCTGGAAGCTGGAAACACATTTGACAGCGGCACGAAATTCCAGAAGCCAGGATTGGATGACAACAGTGTTGCATTGTTGTTGTTGATGAGAAAAGCGCCTTCATGATGTCCCATCAACAATTGCCCATTGATTTCAGACACGCTCCAATTTTGTCCGGTGGTGTTGTTGACCTGCGTGAACAATCCTTTGCTGAAGCTCAAATCTTTTTCTGCCTGCAAGGGCGTACTAAAGAGTCCGCTCGATGTACCTATATATAAAATATTTTCATGAATGATGGCCGTATATCCGGACGCATCCTGTGTATTGGGGCTGATGTGTTTTACGGCGCTGTTGTAGGCAACGCAATCGATACCATTATCCAGACCAAGCCACAAATTATTTTGTTTGTCCAATTGAATGGACAACACATTGTTGTTTTGCAATCCTTCGTTTTTGGAAAATCGTTGAATGAGCTCACCTTGATGGTTGACAATGTATACACCCCCAATGGTAGTAGCCAATGCAATCCATCCGTTGTTCAGCAATGTCGCAGCGTAAATGCGTTGTGATTGAATCTGCCGCATGGCGGGTGTTTCTATTTTTTGATAGCTGTTGTTGGCAAACCGGTACAAACCATTTTTGAGGGTTGCTATCAATAGTGTATCCTGTTTCAATGGAAGGATCGCTGTAATCGGATCGGGATTTGGCAAAGCATTGACAGTGACAATGGGGGTCCATACATTATTGGTAAAGCTGTACAAGCCATTTTTCAAATCATGTGCATATAGTTTTCCGTTGCAGCCGCTCATATAAGACCACTCCCCCGTGGCAGCATATACGATGGCGGCCTGGGCAGTCATTTTGAATATCTTGCTGTCTGTTCGGAAGAAAACCGATCCTTTATAAGAAACAATGTCCCATACATCGCCAAAGGTTCTGTATTGGGATGGGATGAGGTGCACCAATGAGGTGTATTGTAGTTGTCCGTTGGGTCCGGGCATAAAATAGCCCAGTTCATCCTGGCCCCCCACATATATTTTATTGTCAGCACCAATGTCCACTGATCGGACAATGGTTTTATTGGGTAGGGGGTAGAGTGTAAAATATTTTCCATCAAAACTCAACAATCCCTCGTTGTTAGCTGTATATATGATACCATTTTTATCCTGTTTGACATCCCAGTTTTGGGTACCTGCCTTGTAAACGGACTTGAAATAATTGTTAACATCGGGCAAACCGATGGTATTTTGGCCCAGTAGGCTTATGGGGAAAAACAGTAAAATGAGAAGCTTTTTCACCTGGAAGGGATTTTGAAATGTGAAAGTAGGAAAATTTAAATGATGTAGTCAAGTTGTAGCAAAAAACTCGTAAAAATGCCATTTTTGAGCGACTGATGTAGTAATGATGTAGTACTTTATTTTGCAGCTGAGATAATCACCGATAGTTTTGAGTCTTAAATTAACACACAATAAACCAACCTAAACCAATTTAAACCAACTTGCTTAACTAAAAACGATTGTTTATGAAGTTAAAACTTGCATTTTTCAATGCTGTTCTACTGATTGTCAGTGCTTTTCAAGTGGCTGTGGCGCAGGACCTGCAAATTTCAGGTGCTGTAAAGAGCAGATCCACGGGGGAGGCGCTTAACGGAGCTACTGTAACCCTGAAAGGGACGAATACGGCCGTTAGCACAGACCAGCAGGGAAACTTTTCCCTTTCTGCTCCTCAAAAAGGTGGGGTATTGATTATCAGCTATTCCGGCATGAAACCTGCCACCTACACTTTGAGCGCCAAAACGACTTCTATTGTAGTCTTTTTGGAAGAAACCACTGCTAATGAAGTAGTTGTGGTGGGCTATGGTTCTCAAAAAGTGACCAAAGTGTCTGGTGCGGTAGCAACCGTTAGAGGCGCTGACATTAAAAAATTAAACCCAGTACGTTTGGAGGAAGCCCTTCAAGGAGGCGCTTCTGGCGTGAACGTCATTCAAAGTGGTTCTCCCGGCACCAAGCCAACGGTATTGGTAAGGGGTATTCCTTCATTTGGTGGCAACGACCCTACTATTATTGTAGATGGGGTACAACAAACATTGGACGACTTGAATGCCATCAACCCAATTGAAATTGAAAGCATCAACGTATTGAAAGATGCGGCTACTACAGCCATTTTCGGGGTAAAAGGCGGAAACGGTGTGATTGTGGTAACCACCAAATCGGGCCGTAAGAATCAAAAAACAGACATGAACTTCAGTGGTACGTATGGAGTACAACAAGTAATGAACACCATTCCGATGTTGAATGCAGCTGAATATGGTGCTATGTTGAACGAAGGAAGCGTAGCAAGTGGTGGAAACTTGATTTTCAGCGACTTATCTGCATTGGGCGCGGGTACCGACTGGCAAAAAGAAATATTCAAAAACGCTCCCATCCAAACCTATAACCTGTCTGCCAAAGGCGGATCAGATAAAATGTCTTATTTCTTATCTGGGGGTTATTTGAATCAAGGTGGTATTGTGGGCGGTTACGACAAGTCAAGGTTCAATCGTTTAAACTTCACCTCTAACTTATCATTTGATTTGACTTCCAAATTGAAATTCATTGTGAACAGTTCTTATGTGAATTTCAACGGAAAAGGTGTTCAGGAAAATTCATTCAACAGTATTTTGGGAAGTGCAATCAATTTCGATCCAACCGTTCCTGTATATAATACAGTTGCCAACACCATTGGTCAGTATGGTTTCAGCACCTTGATCAACAGAGAGGTGTTCAATCCATTGACCAAACTGGAAAATACCTACAACCAAAACGTAGGCAATAAATTATACGGAAAGTTCGAATTGCAATACGATGTGATGAAGAACTTCAAAATCACCACTCGTTTTGGCTATACCAAATACGATGGCAATTCAAAATCTTTCGACCCATTGGTATTCTACGGTTTGAACAATGTTGACAATTCATTGAACGCAGACGGCTCTACCGTTGCGGGCAAACACAACAGCGTTAGACACGAGAAACAAACCTATGGCAACTTTGTGTATGAATTGTTCGGCAACTACAACTTTTCACTCAATAACAAACACAACTTCGAAACCACTGCCGGTATTTCTTTGTCAAAAGGAACAGGCAATGTAGCGGGCGCCAGTCGCCAGGATGTACCCTTCAACTCTTGGGAATTTGCTGATTTCACAGCGGCAACCGGTTCTTCTGCCAACAACAATGCCAATGGTTTGACAGGATATTACTATCAGTATTTCAATAAAAGAGCCTCTGGTTTCGGAAGAGTAAACTACGATTTCGAAAATAAATATTTGGCTTCTTTCACTGCAAGAAGAGATGGATCGTATGCGTTTGGTGCTGACAATAAGTTTGCCAATTTCTATTCTGGCGCTTTGGGCTGGGTAGCTTCTAACGAAAAATTCTTCCATGTTGATTTTATCGATTATTTAAAAATCAGAGGAAGTGTTGGTTCGGTGGGTAATGACAACAACATCAATCCTAAAACGGTGTTAGCCACCATTCAAACCGATTATTTGAACTCATTGTATGCAAATGGTAACAGTATCGGTTACACGTTTGGAAATATTTTCTACAACGGGGCAACCGTAGGATCTGCTTCTAACACTGCCTTGAGATGGGAGAAACAAATTCAAAGCAACATTGGCTTTGACATGAATTTCTTCAAAAACAAGTTCAGCTTGACTGCAGATTATTTCACCAAGAAGACAGATGGTTTGTTGTTCGTTCCTTCTGTCTCTGCTTATTTAGGAACCATTCCTCCACCTTCTGCTAATATTGGTGCCACCAAGAGCAGCGGTATTGATATGACATTCGGATACAATGATAAAATTGCAAAAGATGTAACCATCAATACTTCTTTAACAGTGAGCAAAGTAAAAAACTTGGTTACCAAAACATCTGAAACAGGTGCTTGGATTTCTGGCGGAAGCTATTTCAATGGCCAAAGTCAAACCGTTACCATTTTTGCTCCAGGCTATGCGCCTTCTACTTATTATGGATACCAAACCGATGGTTTGTTCCAGAATGCAGCGGAAATTGCCAGCAGTCCTACACAAAATGGCGCTCAACCCGGAGACATCAAATTTGTTGACATCAACAAGGACGGAAAAATTGATGCAAGTGACCGCACCGTTATCGGTAATCCATTCCCTAAAGTAACCTTGGGTTGGAACTTGAGCGTTAGCTACAAGCAATTTGATTTCACTGCCTTCACATACGCTTCTATCGGAAACGATGTGTACAGGGCATTTGAAAGAAACGATAACTATACCAACAAATACCAAGATGTGTTAGACAGATGGACAGGAGAAGGCAGCACCAACGATGCGCACAATCCAAGGTATTCATTTACCGATCCAAACAACAACAGTCGTGTGTCTGACAGATTTGTAGAAGATGGTTCGTTTGTTAAAATCAAAAACCTGCAATTGGGTTACACGTTGCCTGAATCAATTGGCAAAAAAGCATTCAAAAGCATGAGAATTTATGCGCAAGTGAAAAATGCGATCACCTTTACCAAATACAGAGGATTTGATCCGGAAATTGCTGGATCTGGCTTGTTGGATACTGGTATTGATCGCGGTGCTTACCCTCAGGCAAGAAATTACACCATTGGCGTAGACATCAAATTTTAATTAAACAACAAATTCTTTATACAATGAATAACATTAAAAACATCATAGCAAGCGGATTACTGGTAGTAGCCATGCTAACCGCTAGTTCTTGTAAAAAGTGGGTGGAGTACAATCCCCACGATGATTTTGCTATCACAGAGCAAGATTATTTAAAATCGGAAGCGGATTACCGTGCCGTGGCAGTAGGGGTATACACACCCTTGCAATGGTTGAACCAAGCCGTGGCAGTAGGTGAGATTGTTTCTGACAATGCCGTGAGCGGTGGCGAAAGCGCTTCAGACGTTTTGTCTTTGCAGCAAATTGACGACTACACGCATTATCCCATCAATTCTACCATGTCCGATTTGTGGCAAGCAGCATACGAAGGGGTGAATCGTGCCAATTACCTACACCAATACAAAACCCAAAACCTTGCAGGCCAAACCATTGATTTTGCCGGTAAAGATGCTTTGTATGGTGAAGTATATTTCTTGAGAGCATACTATTACTTCACTTTGGTGAAATTCTTTGGGGATGTTCCTTTGTTCGTGGACAGAAGGTTAACAGTAGTGGATACTAAAACTTTACAAAGATCTCCTGCTGCAGACGTCTATGCACAAATTGAAACAGACTTATTGGCTGCCATCAGCGCATTGCCTACCACTCAAACCGATCAAGGAAGAGCGACCAAATATGCTGCACAAGCTTTGTTGGGTAAAGTATATCTCTATCAAAACAAATATGCTGAAGCGGCTGCTATGCTGGAGAATGTGATTAGCCCGAATGCTTTTTCTTTAGTGAGTGATTTCCAATCTATTTTCTTGCAGTCAGGCGAGAATGGTCCGGAGTCTGTATTCGAAATTCAGTATTCCAATGGCCAAGGCACTTACGATTGGGCGCATCCTACCAGAGGACAAGGAAACTTTATGGTACAAATGTGCGGTGTGAGAGGCTTGAGCGGTTCAGCGAACATGCCATACAATTCTGGCTGGAGCATTGATTTGCCCACACAGGATTTGGCAGATGCCTATGAAGCGGGCGATCAAAGAAAAGATGCCACTGTGTTTGATGTGGAAGCGTATAAAAACAACAATCCAGGTTTGGCTGTTGCCTATTTGGTAGCGCCTTACAAAAACACCGGCTATTACAATGCAAAATACTTGCCTCGCAAAGGTGAAACATCTGGTCAGGTAGAGTTGAATTACCTCAACAACTTCCGCACCATTCGTTATGCAGATGTATTGTTGATGGCGGCTGAAGCCAACAACAAATCAGGCAACGATGCAAAAGCACAAGATTATCTCAATCAGGTTCGTCGTCGTGCTTTTAATGACAACGCACACGATATCACTTCAACAGGTACTTCTTTGTACAATGCCATCTTGAACGAACGCAGATTGGAATTGGCCATGGAAGGAGATCGTTTCTTTGACTTGGTAAGAACCGGCAGAGCGACTTCTGTGCTTGGACCTTTAGGATTCGTTACAGGTAAGAACGAACTTTTCCCAATCCCTCAAGGAGAAGTGGACGGATCCAACTTAACGCAAAACCCTAATTATTAATCAATAGAAACATTGTAACATGAAAAATATAAAAACAATCATCAGTGCGTTCTTGCTGTTATCTGTATTGGCAAGTTGCAAAAAGGTAAGCAACGACGATGTGTCGTTTCTTACAAGCGGCGTTGCGCCTTCTGATCTTCGTTTGGATGTATCGGTAAATCCTGCCGGCGTGGCAACCATTACACCCAGCGGAACAGGCGTAGCTTCTTTCGATGTGTATTTTGATGCTGCCACCCAGGTTCCTGAAGTGGTATTGCCTGGCGGAAATGTGTCGCACACCTATTTGGAGGGCGATTACACCATTCGTTTGATTGCCAAAAACCTAACCGGTGGCCAAACGACCCTGACCAAAAACATTTCTGTGGTAACCTCTACCATGCTGGTGGATTTTGAAACACCTGCCACTACTTATGGTGCGGGCACCTTTGGCGGATCTGTATTTGCACAAATAAGCAATCCCAGCACGGGCGGCATCAATGCCAGTGCCAATTGTGGTCAAATCATCAAAGGCCTTTCAGGATGGTCTGAAACATGGGCGGGCATCACCATCAATGTTACCAATCGTTTTTCATTCGCTTCTTTGGGCAGAATGAAAATGAAAGTATACTCTAACCATGTTGGTGGTGTTTGGCTGTTTAAACTAGAAAATCCTTCATCCGGTGGTACAGTGGAAAAAAGCATGACTACTACCGTAGCCAATGCATGGGAAGAGTTGACCTTCGATATGGACCCATCAGTGATTGGAAGAAGCTTCGGCGGTTTCAGCATTTTCAATGAATTTGGCACCAACGGTGACGGTTCTGCAAATTTTGTGGGATTGTTTGATGACATTAAAGTGTATCCATAATAATCAACTTAAAAATTAAATATCATGTCAACGAATTTTAAAAACTTAGCAATCGCATGTGTTGCGTCTTTTTTCGCCCTGGTGGGTTGTAAAAAAGAAGATAAAACATTTGGAGACTTAACGCCTCCCGGAAAGCCTTCTATTGCCGTTCAAATTGTAGGCGCTACTTCAGCTGATCCAACAGGTGATGGAAGTGGTAAGGTTATTGTAACCGTTACATCGGCCAATGCCATCAATTACAAAGTTGATTTTGGTGATGGATCGGTAAGTGATGCATCTACCAACAATACGGTTGAGCACACGTATTCTTTCACAGGGGTAAAAGACTTTACAATTACTGCTATTGTTACGGGCAGAGCCGGCTTGGCCAGCACTGATAGTACCGCCATTACCATCCTGAAGAATTACCAGCCCTCTGCTGAGTTTGTTACGCAACTCACCAATAATGGTTCTAAAACTTGGAGAGTAGACTCAACTGCCTACGGACATTTTGGTGTAGGTCCTGGCGCTTCTTACTATTCTGATTGGTGGAATGCAGATGCAAATGCAAAAGCTGGATTGGGTATCTACGATGACCAATATACTTTCACCAATACAGGGTCTTTCACACACACCACCAACAATTCCATTTTTGGCAAGGGTGAATTCTTAACCGATTTCGATCCGACTTTAAGTGCAACCGGAGACTATACACTGTATGGTCCTACTGCTGCTAATTATACTGAATCATTTAATTACGACGGATCTGATACCGAAGAGTATATTGTTTTCTCTTCTAAAGGCCATATGGGAATATACCTTGGAACACACAGATACTTGATCTTGAGCAGAACCGCTACCAACATGTGGTTGAGGTATATGGGAAAAGATGGTAACTCTTGGTATGTAAGAATCAAAGCGGAATAGGAGATTGATGGGTATGAATAAAACAAAAAGACTGATGAAACAATTATTGGGCAGAGCATTTTTCTTGTTGACCATTGCATTATTGTCATGCAGCAAGAAAAGTGCGCCCATTAATGATATACAGCCTCCCAAAGACCTAACCTTATCGGCCATCGTGAGTACCAATGGAACGGGCAGCGTGCAATTCACTGCCAGTGCCACCAATGCCACTACTTATGAGTATGCTTTTGGTGATGGCCAATATCAATTGGTTTCTTCTGGCGTTGTAACCTATCAGTATGCAGCTACGGGCAATTATACTGTTACGGTGACTGCCAAAAACAGCATAGGTCAAAGCATCAGCCAGTCCACCCAGGTGAGTGTCACCAAAACGCCTCAGTTGATCTGGTCCGATGAGTTTGAAACAGCCGGCGCCCCCAATACAAACAAATGGGGTTACGATATAGGCACCGGATCGGGCGGTTGGGGCAACAACGAACTGCAATATTATACCAATCGCCTGACCAATGCGGTGGTGTCCAACGGCACTTTGCAAATCAATGCACTGAAAGAAACCTACAGTGGTAGCGCTTATACTTCGGCCCGATTGCTTACAAAGGACAAGTTTTCTTTTAAGTATGGTAAGGTAGAAGTGAGGGCCAAACTGCCTGCGGGTGTGGGTACCTGGCCTGCCATTTGGATGTTGGGCAGTAATATTGGAACCGCTGGATGGCCTGCTTGCGGCGAAATCGATATCATGGAACACAGGGGCAGCGAACTGAATAAGATTTTCAGCACGGTGCATTACCCCGGTCATTCCGGCGGCGGCGGCGTAGGGTCTACCTTAACCATCGCTGATGCATCCACTGCATTTCATGTATATTCAACCGAATGGTCGGCTACAAGTATTAAATTTTATGTAGACAATCAATTGATTTTTACATTCCCCAATGACAACACCTTGCCATTCAATCAGAATTTTTTCATTATTCTGAACGTAGCCATGGGCGGCACTTTTGGTGGAGCAGTTGATCCTGCATTTTCTAACGGGTCAATGGAGATTGACTACGTAAGAGTATATAATTAGCATTTGGCTTTTTTTAATTTTTACCAGATGTTATAGTTTTCTCATAAAAGCAATCATAAGAGTGGATCGTATTTTCTTTTCTAAGTTAGTACCTCCACTTTTTACATTTTATCATCTCTGAAGAAGCATATAGGTATTATGAAAAGGCGTTTACAAGCATTGAGTGGTTGTTTGATCATCATCGGCAGTATTTGTTTTTCAAATCTTGCCGCGCAAACCAATCCTGTCATTGAAAAAAAGATAGATGCATTGTTGCGTCGAATGACCTTGCAGGAAAAGATTGGCCAAATGAATCAATACAATGGTTTTTGGGAAGCCACTGGTCCGGCTCCAAAAGACGGAGATGCCAAGACAAAGTATGATATGCTTAAAAAAGGATTGATTGGCTCTGTGTTGAATGTAAATGGTGTTCAAAATGTAAGAAAGCTGCAAGAAATTGCGGTGAAAGAAACCCGCTTGGGTATTCCGTTGATCTTTGGCATGGATGTGATTCATGGACAAAAAACTATTTTACCTATCCCATTGGCTGAAGCCTGCAGCTGGGATTTGAAAGCAATCGAACAATCGGCCAGGGTTGCAGCCACAGAAGCTTCGGCTCAGGGTATCAACTGGACTTTTGCGCCGATGGTGGATGTGACCCGCGATGCAAGATGGGGAAGGGTGATGGAAGGTGCGGGAGAAGATCCTTACCTCGGTTCCAAAGTAGGAGTGGCCCGTGTGAAAGGTTTTCAGGGAACGGATTTGGCAGCGAACAATACCATTGCTGCCTGTGCCAAACATTTTGCAGGGTATGGTTTTGTTGAGGCCGGCAGAGAGTACAACACGGTTGATATAGGCACTTCTACTTTGTATAATATTATATTGCCTCCTTTCAAAGCGTTGGTAGACAACCAGGTTCAAACCGTCATGAACGCCTTTAATGTAATCAATGGCATTCCGTCTACCGGAAATGTGATGCTGCAAAAAGACATTTTAAAAAACAAATGGAAATTCAAAGGATTTGTAGTGTCCGACTGGGCTTCTGGTGCTGAAATGGTTCAGCATGGATTTGCCAAAGACTTGAAAGATGCGGCGGCGATTGCCGTCAATGCAGGATCAGATATGGACATGGAATCTTCTGCCTATATCAAACATTTAGAAGAATTGGTAAAATCCGGCACCGTACCAGTAAAAAACATTGACGAAGCTGTAAGAAGAATATTGAGAGTAAAATTTTTACTGGGATTGTTTGACGATCCGTACAAATATTGCGACGAGAAAAGAGAAAAAGAAGCTTTGTACAATCCAGCACACCAGTCTAAGGCGTTGGAAGTGGCCAAAAAATCCATTGTATTGTTAAAGAACGAAGGATCCTTGTTGCCTTTATCTTCCCAACAACAAAAGATTGCCCTGATTGGCGCCCTGGCCAATGACAACAACAGTCCACTCGGGAGCTGGAGGGTTTGTTCGGATAACAACACCGCTATTCCAGTAGTAGCTGGCATTCAACAGTACACACGCAACTTTACTTACGCAAAAGGCGTGACGGTATACCAGGGTATTCACGACTTTATCCACGAAGCGAATATCAATTACACAGACACTACCGGATTTCAGGAAGCCATTGCACTGGCGAGTCAATCGCAGGTAGTGGTCATGGTATTGGGCGAATCTGGCTTTCAAACAGGAGAAGGTCGTAGCCGAACCGAGTTGGGTCTTCCGGGGTTGCAACAACAATTATTGGAGCGTGTGTATGCAGTGAATAAAAACATTGTGTTGGTATTGATGAATGGAAGGCCACTGGCGCTTCCATGGGCAGCCGCACATATTCCGGCCATATTGGAATGCTGGCAATTGGGTACCCAAACAGGCAATGCCATTGCAGCTGTTTTATTTGGAAGTTATAATCCATCGGGTAAGTTGGTGATGTCTTTTCCTAGATCGGTGGGTCAAGTACCCATTTATTACAACCATTTGTCTACCGGCCGTCCCGATTCTGTTGAACTGGTATTTTGGTCGCATTATTCCGACGAAAAGAATTCGCCACTCTATCCTTTTGGCTATGGCTTGAGTTATACCACCTTTGCTTACAGCAACCTGAAGGTTCAATCTAGCAATCCCACTGATGTGCGGGTAAGCGTCACAGTCACCAATAACGGTAATCGAGCCGGAGAAGAAGTGGTGCAGCTATACATTCACGACAAAGTGGCTAGCGTGGCCCGTCCGGTCAAAGAACTCAAGGGATTCGAGAAAATTACCTTATCTCCTGGACAATCTCAAGAAGTCCAATTTCGATTAACAGACGAAACCTTTGGTTTTTACAACAACAACGGACAATTTGTAGTGGAACCCGGCGATTTTGACATCATGGTCGGCACCAATTCTGCTTCTGTTTTGTCGACCCACTACTACAAAAACTAATTCCCGCTTTTGGATTGTTTTTTATACTGACAACTATCAGTTGTACGGATTCTTTTCGTCATCTATTCTACACGGATATTAAATAGTATTGCCCTGCAGTACAGGTGTGAGCGTATGACAGAAAACATGAGGTATCTTCAAAGGAAGTAGAACATACCCCAACCCTTTAATCCGTACAACTCTCTATGAACCATCGCTTGAGCAATGACCATCGTTATGCCAATCAATTTGAAGCATTTTTCAATCATGCTTCTTTGGGTATTATCGTTGTCAACGCTGCCGGAAAAATCGTTTCGGCCAATCCTTTTTTATTGAATGCATTTGATTATTCCATAGAGGAAGTGATGGGTCAAGCAGTTGAAATGCTCATTCCGGAAAAATTTCGCCATTCGCACATAGCCCATCGGGCCAATTATGCCGCGCACCCGAGTAATCGGCCAATGGGTTCGGGAAGGAATCTGTTTGGGGTGAAAAAGGATGGCACCGAGTTTCCGGTTGAAATCAGTTTGAGTCATTTGCAATTAGAGGGTGAACCATTGGTGATCGGGTTCGTTACAGATATTTCTCTTCGTGTCAAAGATGCCGCAGAAATTGTAGCGATTAACCGTCGCCTGGAAGAGAAGATAGCGGAAAGAACGCAGGAGTTGGAGAAAACGTTAAAGCAATTAGAAGCTTCTAATCATCAATTGGGCCTTGTCAACTCCTACCAACAATCCATTATAGACAATGCAGCGGTTATGCTATTTGTGACCAATGCAGATGGCATTATTCAGTTTTTTAATAATGAAGCAGAGAATATCACGGGATATATTCAGGAAGAGATTATTGGAAGTTGTACACCGGTATTGTTTCATGAAAAAGAGGACTTAGAGAGATGCAAACAAGAGCTCTTTGCTGACCATGGCATCCTGGTTGCTTCTGATTTGGAGGCCATTACCGAAAAAGCAAAAAAAGATACGTTGAGAAGCATTGAATGCAATTACCTTAAAAAGAATGGGAATGTACTTCCCGTTTCTGTTACCATCACGCCCGTCTGTAATGATTCAAAAATATTGATCGGTTTTTTAGGTGTGGTGATTGATATTTCTGAAAGGAAGAAGGCTGAAGCTGAATTGCGTGAGTCATTAAAAAAAGAAAAAAAATTGGGCGAATTGAAAAGCCGATTTGTTTCTATGGCTTCGCACGAATTCAGGACGCCGCTCAGCACCGTGCTATCTTCGGCGTACCTAGCCGAAAAATACACCACTACCGAAGAGCAACCCAAAAGAGCCAGGCATTTGCATCGGATTATCTCTTCGGTCAATTCACTCACTGAAATCTTGAATGACTTTTTGAGTGTAGGTAAGATCGAAGAAGGAAAAGTACAGGTTCGGGTCAGCGAATTCAACATAAAGACAATCATTACCACCTTGGTGTACGACATGCAAACCAATCTAAAAAAAGGGCAGCACGTTCACTACGACCACCAGGGTCCTGAAATCGTTCTGTTAGATGCTACTTTGTTGAAACACATCTTGCTCAACTTGTTGTCCAATGCCATCAAATTTTCCTTTGAAGACAGCAATATTATTATTGAAACCAAAGTAGCCCCATCAGAAACCATCCTTGTTGTTAAAGACCAAGGAATAGGTATTTCTGCTGAAGACCAGGAACACTTGATGGAACGGTTTTTCAGGGCTTCCAATGCCACGAATATTCAAGGAACAGGCCTAGGCTTGCACATTGTCTCTAAATATGCCGAACAGATGAATGGAAAAATTTATTGTGAGAGCGACATGGATCACGGCACCACTTTTCGAATCATTTTTAAACCTATAAACGTACCACAATGAAAACAGTACTCTTAATTGAAGACAATGACGCCATCAGAGAAAACACCGCTGAAATTTTAGAGTTGGCCGGCTACAAAGTATTTACCGCGGCCGACGGGAAATTGGGTGTTGAAACTGCCATCGAAAAACAACCCAATATAATCATCTGCGATATCATGATGCCGGTGTTGGATGGATATGGAGTGCTGCACGCCATCCAGAAGAACGAACAGATCAAGAACACGCCGTTTATCTTCTTGACCGCCAAAAGTGAACGCATTGACCTGAGAAAAGGGATGGAATTGGGCGCAGACGATTACATCACCAAGCCATTTGATGCTACCGAACTGCTGAATGCAGTAGACAGTCGCTTTAAGAAAATGGCCTTGCTGCAAAAATCCATTAAGGCAGGCATGGATGGACTGAACGAATTGGTGTTTGAAAGCACTGGCGGTGATGCCTTGCAGTCGATGGTAGCGCACCGAAGTACCAATACCTATAAGAAAAAGCAAGTTATTTATGCAGAAGGAAATCATCCTTTGCAATTGTATTACGTATTGAAAGGAAAAATAAAAACTTTTCAATCGAATGATGATGGAAAAGATTTGGTAACGGGCTTGTATTCCGCAGGCGACTTTTTAGGATACATTGCGTTGGTACAGGAAACCGTCTATAGAGAAACAGCCGAAGCCATTGACGATTGTGAACTGGCCATCATTCCGAAAGAAGAATTTGAAACCTTGCTCCACCACAATAAAGAAGTGGCCCAAAAATTCATCAGCCTGCTCGCCAATAATGTTGCTGAAAAGGAAAAG
>CANGBQ010000007.1 GCA_947451985.1 Chitinophagaceae bacterium
AATCCAATTCACCCCAATCTACATCACTCACAAATTGCCGGATGGCGCTACTGACCATCGGTCCTCTCCACACCACGGCTTGTTTTTCGTCAATCAACAAACCGATACTCATCACCTTGATACCAAATTTCTCAATCGGTACAATCAATCCTTTTCCGCCATTGTCTTTCATTAAAGGTCTTTCCCCTCTGATGCCAAACATAATGTGTTGACTGGGACCGTATATATCAGCATCCATCAGGCCAACGGTCGCTCCGTTTTCAGCCAAAGCCAATGCCAGGTTGGCGGCCACAGTACTCTTGCCAACACCCCCTTTTCCACTCACCACCGCAATGATATTTTTCACGCCTCCCAATACTGTTTTCTGATCAAGCCTGTTGCTACTGGTATTGCTGGTAAAGTTTACCGTTACCTCTGCTGTTTTGTTGACAAGCAAATGCACTGCATTGATACAGGCATTCATGATCATATCTTTCATTGGACAGGCAGGCGTGGTCAATACCACCGTAAAGGAAACTTTGCTTCCATCAATGACAATATCTTTTACCATGTTCAGGGTAACCAGGTCTTTTCCCAAATCGGGTTCTTGCACATTGCTCAGGGCTTGTAAAATTGCTTCTTGCGTCATTTTTTCAATTATTTGTTAAAATAGCCAGCGAACTGCAAAATTAAACATTGAAGGGCTTACTTTGTTTATCAAATACAGAAAATCAAGTGCAGGGTGGGTTTTATTTCTCAGCAATCGAACAGCAACTGCCTTTGAAAATGATTACATTGCAGGCCCAATACCTTCGGAGCCATCTCATATGAATAAAACGATTCGACATATCCTTCTTTTTGTTTGCTTGTTACCTGTTGTTGCCAAGGCTCAATTCGAAACTTTTCAAGACTCTGTTGTTCAACTATACGGCGTAGTGATGACTGCCGATAGTTTGCAGGCTTTGCCGGTGGTGAGCATTATGATCAAAGGCCAGAACAGAGGAACCCTCAGCAATGACCGTGGGGTGTTTAGTATTGTAGCCCTGAAGGGAGATTTGGTGGAATTCACTTGTATCGGCTTTAAGCCCAAAACGGTGGAGATTCCGAAAGATTTGAAAGGCAATCAATTCAGCATCATCCAATTGATGGTAACGGATACAGTCTATTTGCCTGCTACGGTTATCAAACAAAGACTTACCCGGGAACAATTTGAAAGAGACTTTGTCAACACCAAAGTGCCCGATGACGATATAGAAGTTGCAAGAAGCAATAATAATATTGCCACCCGACGCGTATTAATGTCTTCTTTGCCTGCCGATGGACGAGAGGCTTCTACTCAGTACATGCGCCAAAGAGCCAATAAATTGTATTATTCAGGACAGGTGCAGCCCATGAATATCCTCAATCCTTTTGCTTGGTCTGAATTCATCAAGGCATGGAAAAGAGGTGACTATAAAAGAAAAAACTAGTTTGGTATTCTTATTATCATTCTCTCCCTTCAATTACTCTCGTCATTTGTTGTAGATTCGTATCGACAATTGTAGCTTATGCGCATATTTATCTTAGGTTTCATGGGCGCCGGTAAAACCCATTGGGGTAAAATATGGGCAGAGGAATTGGGTGTTCCCTTTTTGGACCTCGATGAACACATTGTTGCCCAGCAGCAACAATCCATTGTAAATATCTTTGAACAAAAAGGAGAAGATGCTTTTAGGCAGTTAGAAGCTGCCGCTCTTCGAAGCACGCTTTCTATGGACAATTGTGTAGTGGCCTGTGGCGGTGGAACCCCATGTTTCAAAAATAATATTGAATGGATGAACCAGCACGGACAGACGATTTTCATATCCGTGCAGCCAAAAATATTATATGAAAGATTGCGGCAAGCAAACTCTTCTCGCCCACTCATCCAACAAATGAATAACCAAAGCCTCCAGGCGTATATTGAACAATCACTTGAAGAAAGAATGCCTTTCTATAGTCAAGCAGGGAGGTTGCTGGAGGCCCCATTGCTGACCGCTCAAACCATCCGTTCTATTATTTAATAAAGATTCTATGCATAAATCATTTTTAAAATCAGCATCGCTTTTAGCTGCACTTACAGTGCTGCTGGGTGCATTTGCAGCACACGGATTAAAAAAAATATTGAACGATGCTGCCATTGCTGTATTTGAAACCGGTGTTCGTTATCAATTCTATCACACCATCGGTTTGTTCATTATTGCTATTTTGTACAAAGAGTTTCCTGTTAAAATGATGCGTTGGGCTGGGCGTTGCATGATGGCAGGTATCGCATTGTTCAGTGGCTCTCTCTATCTACTGTCTGTGACGAATAATACTGTTCCAATTATTGGGATCATTACACCTTTTGGAGGTGTATTATTTGTATTTGCTTGGCTGGCTCTTTTTCTGACAATCCTCAAGAAATCGTCTTAAAAAATTTACTCTGCAAGCGTCTAAAATCTTGTCCGTTAGATGTTTGTATTTAATATCTTTGTAACCAATGGCTAGAAAAAATAAATCTAAAATATCCGAACAGGAAGTCCTACAGGAAGAACAAATTGAAAAGGTAACCTTGTCGCACCTGATCAAAGACGAACGTACCCACAAGATTGTAGGCAGCATCCTATTGTTGTTTTCTTTATTGCTTTTTGTCGCTTTTACTTCTTATTTGTTCACCTGGGATGAAGACCAGGACAAAGTATTCAAAGAAGGCTATCGATTGTTGATTGGTACTGATACAGCTGTCTCTAATTTGATGGGCACTTTTGGAGCTTTCATTTCTCATTTCTTTATTTACAATGGCTTTGGAATCGCTTCTTATTTTCTTTGTTCCTTGTTTTTTGTATTGGGAATGAATTTGTTTTTTGGTAAGCGCATTTTTTCTATACCAAGAAACCTCAAGTATATTATCATTGGAATGCCATTGGTCAGTATAACTGCCACTGTTTTGTTGGGTGGGAGCGAATTCTCATTTGGTGGTGCGGTAGGCGAAATGTGTACCGATTGGTTATACAAAACAATTGGTCAAATTGGCACCTATGGTTTTATTTTTATCGCCTTTTTCGCCTATTTCATTTGGCGCTTCAATCCTGCATTTTCACTCCCTGCTCCTAAAGTAAAAGAGGAAAAAGCAGACGAACCTGTTCTTCTGGTGGAGGAGCCGAAAGAAGAGGCTCCCATAACAGGCAATTCTTTAAAAAAATCTGCGCAGCCTATTGTTGATGCACCTGAAATATCAGAACCTGAACCAGCCATTCCAGTTGTCGAAGAGCCAGTAGAAACTCCGGTAGAAAAAGTTGAACTGGATGCAACACCTACGATTTCACCCGTTAATAAAGTGCCTTCAAGCGGATTGGAATTGGAGATCAAAACAGCTGAACCCGTTAAGGAAGAGGTTCCTGCAGAGGTAGCCAAGGTAACCGTAAAGCCATACGATCCGATTTTGGATCTAAGGGACTACAAATATCCTAGCCTCGATTTATTGGAAAATCATGGCAGCGAAAAGATTGTGCAGGATCCTGCAGAGTTGGAAAACAACAAGAATCAAATCATCAATACACTGAAAAATTATGACATCGACATTCAGAAGATTTCAGCAACGGTAGGTCCTACGGTTACATTGTATGAAATTATTCCGGCGGCTGGTGTTCGTATTTCAAGAATTAAAAACCTGGAGGATGACATTGCCCTGAGTTTGGCTGCGTTGGGTATTCGTATCATAGCGCCCATCCCCGGAAAAGGAACCATCGGTATCGAAGTGCCCAATGCCAAAAAGACCATTGTGAGCATGAAAACCTTGCTTGCAGCCGAAAAGTTCACCAAAAACAATTTTTCGCTGCCCATCGCAATTGGTAAAAAAATTGACAATGAAAATTTCATTGTCGACCTCGCCAACATGCCCCACTTGTTGATGGCGGGTGCTACCGGACAGGGTAAGTCAGTTGGATTGAATGCTATTCTGGTGTCACTCTTGTACAGCAAACACCCCTCGCAACTCAAATTTGTACTGGTGGATCCCAAGAAAGTGGAGTTGAGCATTTATAAAACCATTGAAAAGCATTTCCTTGCCAAATTGCCCGGAGAGGAAGACGCCATCATTACTGACACCAAAAAAGTAGTTCATACGCTCAATGCACTTTGCATTGAAATGGACAATAGATATGATTTATTAAAAGAAGCGGGTTGTAGAAATATTAGAGAATACAATGAAAAGTTTGCCGCCCGAAAATTAAATCCAGAGAAAGGACATCAGTTCCTTCCTTTTATCGTGTTGGTGGTAGATGAATTTGCCGATTTGATCATGACCGCCGGCAAAGAAGTAGAGATGCCGATTGCTCGCTTGGCTCAATTGGCTCGTGCAGTAGGTATTCACTTAATCATTGCTACTCAAAGGCCTTCCGTCAATATCATAACGGGTACCATCAAAGCCAACTTTCCTGCTCGAATCGCTTTTAAAGTGAGCAGCAAAATTGATAGCCGTACTATTTTGGATGCAGGGGGTGCTGAACAGCTCATCGGAAAAGGAGACATGCTCATCAGTTACAACGGAGAGATTGTGCGATTGCAATGTGCATTCGTAGATACGCCTGAAGTAGATAAAATTGTAGATTTTATCAGTGATCAGCGAGGTTATCCTCAGGCATTTTTACTGCCTGAATACATTGATGAGAAAGATATGGAAGGAAGAGATTTTGATGTCAACGACAAAGATGCTCTTTTTGAAGATGCGGCCCGATTGATTGTCAGCAGCCAGAGCGGAAGCACTTCCTTGCTTCAGCGCAGGATGAAGCTGGGCTACAACCGTGCCGGCAGGTTAATGGATCAGTTGGAGGCTGCTGGAGTTGTCGGTTCCAGTCAGGGAAGCAAAGTAAGAGATGTATTAATTAAAACCGAAGCCGAATTGCAGCAACTCCTAGACAATATGGGTTGATTATCCTGAACACCCCCAAAATACTATGTCAAAATTTTTAATCATTGGATTGGGTAACGTGGGCAATGAATATGCCAACACTCGACACAATATTGGTTTTGATGTAGTCAATGCATTCGTCACCAAGCACGGTGGCAGTTTTAGAGTGGATCGATTGGCATATGTAGCTGAAGTAAAATGGAAAGGAAAGATATTCGTTTGTATTTGTCCCACTACTTTCATGAATTTGAGTGGCCGCGCTTTTAAATATTGGCAAGAAAAAGAAAAAATCAATCTTGAAAATACCCTGACCATCGTAGATGACCTGGCCCTTCCCTTGGATAAAATCAGGTTAAGAGGAACAGGAACCCATGCTGGACACAATGGACTGAAGGACATTCAAAATATTTTAGGGACCGATGCTTACCCCAAACTTCGTTTTGGTATTGGAAGTGCATTTCCCAAAGGCTTGCAGGCAGACTTTGTACTAGGCAAATGGAATCCGACTGAAGTGCCTTTGGTTCAGTACAAAATTGAAAAATGTATTGACGTCATTGAAAGTTTTGCAGCCATTGGCATTGAAAAGACCATGACAGCTTTCAATCAGCTCAGCTTTTCTGTATAGTTGACTTTGGTTAGTGCTTTTTATTCTCTTTTTGTTAATTTCGCTTTCTATCGAATCAATTACTCAACATAAAGTCTAATAATGAAGATTGTCTGCGTGGGAAGAAATTATGTGGAACATGCCAAGGAGTTGGGTAATGAAGTGCCAGACGAGCCTGTCATTTTTATGAAACCAAAGACGGCCTTGCTACAGCCTGCTGCATCTTTTTATTATCCAGCATTCACGAATGAACTACACTACGAATGTGAATTGGTTTTGCGCATCTGCAAAAATGGCCATTACATTCAAGAGCGACATGCCAGCAGCTACTACAATGCCATCACAGTGGGTATTGACTTTACCGCCAGGGATGTTCAAGATATCTGCAAAAAAAAAGGATTGCCTTGGGAAAAAGCCAAAGCATTTGACGGATCGGCTGCTGTCGGAAATTTTATAGATATTACGCCCGATTTGGACAAAAAAAATATTCGATTTTCTTTTACTAAAAATGGCGAACGTGTTCAGCAAGGCCATTCAGGCGACATGATTTTTAGTTTTGACAGCATCATTGCCCATGTATCCAAGTATTTTTCGCTTAATATCGGCGATCTTATTTTTACCGGAACGCCATCAGGGGTGGGTGAATGTGTGGTAGGAGATGTATTGGAAGCTTTTTTAGAGGAAGATTCTTTGCTGAAACTTGAAGTAAAGTAATGCTACTTTTATTCTCTGTAAAAATCCATGAGGGATCCGAAATAATTTTCCGTCCATCCGCTTGTGATATTTTCATAATCATCATCCGGAATATTAGAGTGCCTCAATTCTACTGAAGTGCCGTTTTTCATTTCATGTAACAAAATGGTGACGATGGATGGTTCAGGTTGCTCTCCAAAATACCATTCTTGCACTATTTTCTTGCCTGGTACCAATGTGATATTCTTTCCTACTATACTGTCTTCCCACAATGAAAACTCAGTTCCTTCTAGAGGTTCCATGACAGCGGTTGCCCCAGACCAAAGCTGAATGGTGGCTGCATTGGTGAGGGCGCTGTATAAAATGTCTGGGCTAGTATTGATTTCATAGTATTTTTTAAAGTCCTTCATACCTGCGTTTTGATAAAGATATGTTTTTTGAATGGTTGGATTTACGGACTTGTAAAAAATTGCTAATTCATATGAAGAAGCAATTGAAATAGCTAAATTGCATGAATAATGTAAGTATATGTTCATTAGATGCAGTCAAATATTTGTATTCATCATCCTCTCCGTTTCGTCAATGGCTCAATACAAGTCATTTTCCATCAACGCCAAAGGAGACACCATCAATGCAATCAATCTGAATGGACAAAAGACCGGCAAATGGGTTATTGAAATACCCGAATTAAGAGGAGAACCTGGTTATGTAGAAGAAGGCCTGTATCAAAAAGGGGTAAAAGATGGTTACTGGCGACAATATTCCATTGAAGGGGATTTGATAGGAGTCGAGCAATATAAATTAGGAGGAAAAGATGGGTTGCAACAGTATTTTACTTTTCTGGGCGCCTTGGAACACGAAGAAAACTGGAGAGGATACAATCCGGAAGATCCATACGATACCATTGCTGTCTATGGCACAGGAAGTGGCGAAATCATCGATTACAAAATTGTAAAAGCCGAGCCTTACAGTGTCAAGCAGGGTGAATGGAAATATTATGACGTCCAATCTGGTCGTTTGTTGAAAACGGAAATGTGGGAACGCAATGTTCTTCAAAAACCCAATACAGTTCAGTCGGTGGTAACAGGAGATGAAAAAAAGAAAAAAATTGAGAAGACAGATGAAATGAAAGCATGGGAACTTAAAAACAAAGGCAAAAAAAGAGTGATGCGAGATGGCGCTACGGGTCTGTAAGCATTGCATTATCTTATTAAAAAAGGCTGGATTCATCCAGCCTTTTTTAATGAACCGATGGGGTAATTAGTTTTTAATTTCTTTTTGCATGGGATTCCGGCCTCCAGTGGATGCGCCTCTGGGAGTAGCATTTCTTGATTTGAACAATTGGAATTTGCTCGCTTCTTGCGTCACCGGCCATTGATTGTTTTTTTCATCAATATCAGCGGTTTCTCTGAACGGGTCCAGTTTGATGGAAGCCACTTCCTTGTCTTTCATGAATACTTTGGTGACTTTGTTTTCATTTTTTCTCCAAATATTCACTCCAATTCTATCCACTTCTTTGCTTCCATCTTTATAAGTCCACTCAATAATCAACGGCATGACCAAGCCGCCTTTGTTGCTAAAAGTCAACTCGTACATTCTCTTGTTGCCTGCTAGGTTTGTCTTTTCTTCATTTGTATATACGTCATTTTTACTTTCTGGAATGGTTACAACAAAAGCACTCGTATCGATAGTAGCCAATCCTCTCGCATACCGCCAATAAAAATCTCGTAGAGTTGTATCTGCATCAGTAGCGAATACAATGTTGCTGTCTGTCCTGTTTCTGATTTTTGAAATATCCTCGTAGCTGTTCAGTATAGGCTTGGCTACAGGGATGCTTCGGGTAGAAGATGGAGTTCCATTGATGGCAGCTGTATCGATATTGAGTACTGCTATTTTAACGGTGTCCAGAGAAATATCTACAGGATCAGTGTTGTAGAACCATCCTCTCCAAAACCAATCTAAGTCTTCTGCACTGGCATCTTCCATGGTGCGAAAGAAATCTGCGGGAGTAGGATGTTTGAACGCCCAGCGCCTGCAATATTCTTTAAATGCGTAATCGAAATTTTTTCTACCAATGATGGTTTCGCGCAAAATATTCAAACCAGTAGCTGGCTTGCTGTAGGCATTGGGTCCGAATTGGACGATGTTTTCACTGTTCGTCATAATCGGTTCCAGCTGGTCTTTGGGAAGTTTCATGTAATCAACGATCTTATAGGCGGGTCCTTTGCTGACAGGAAACTTATTGTCCCACAATTCCTCTGTCAGGTATTCAACAAAAGAGTTCAATCCTTCGTCCATCCAGGTCCATTGACGTTCATCGCTGTTGATAATCATTGGAAAGAAATTGTGACCTACCTCATGAATGATGACACCCAACATGCCATTTTTGGTACTCTCGCTATATGTTCCATCCTTTTCACAACGTCCATAATTGAAACAAATCATTGGATATTCCATTCCATTGGAAGCTTCGATGCTTTGTGCTACAGGGTAGGGATAAGGAATGGTGAATTTTGAATACGTTTTTATAGTGTGTGCAACTGCTTTGGTGCTGAATTTGCTGTACAGGTTGTAAGCTTCTTTGCCATAAGCACTCATGCACATTACTTTTTTTCCTTCTACATAGGTCGGCATGGCATCCCAAACAAATTTCCTGCTGCTGCCCCAAGCAAAATCCCGAACCATATTCGCTTTAAAACGCCATGTTTTTTGAACGGTAGATTTCTTTTTTTCTCTTTCTAGGGCTTCATCCAAGGTCACAATTTGCAATACGTCGGCAGAGGTCTGCGCTTTTTTCCACCGTTGATATTGTACGCTGTTTAAAACGCTCGAATGATTCTGACACTCTCCTGTAGCCATCACCACGTGGTCTGCAGGGACGGTAATGCTCACCTCATAGTTTCCAAACACAAGTGCAAATTCACCTGATCCTGCAAATTGATGGTTCTGCCAGCCCTGGAAATCACTGTAAACACATAACCTGGGAAACCACTGGGTCATGGTAAAAATATCATTTCCATCTTCTGGAAAATATTCAAATCCACCCCGTCCACCATATTTGGTGCGTTCGCTGATATTGTAATTCCATTGAATTTTGAATACAAATTTTTGTTTGCTCTGTAACGGTGTAGGCAATTCAATCCGCATCATGGTTTTGTTAATGGTATACAATAGTTTTTTACCATTGACATCTGTCACAGAAATAATATTGTCACCATAGGTACGGTCTGTCTTATTTTGAAGCCTTTCTATGTCACTCAAAGTGATGTTTTTTTGCATGGAACTATTGTTGTCGTATCCTGCATTGTTGGTCGTGCTGTGTTGGTTTTCGTCTAATTGCAACCATAAATACTTCAGCACATCAGGAGAATTGTTATAATAGGTCAGGGTTTCTTTTCCATTAAGTTTTCTGTTTGGTTCGTCCAATTGGCAAGAAATTTTGTAATCACACCTTTGTTGCCAATATTGATTTCCGGGTGCTCCGCTGGCAGTCCTGGCCTCATTGGGCGTGGCCAATATGGTGCCCAGTTGTTCAAATCGGTTACCGTGATTGCTTCCTGGGTTGTTTCTGACATCCTGCGCATTGACAATCATTACTGCCAAACAGGTCATCAAGAGGGAACATACATACTTCATCATAATTTTTGCTATTTTAAAGAAGGAGTAAAGGTATTACAATTTAATTGCATTGCTCAGAACACAAAACGTTGAATGAACATGATCAAAGCCATTCCAGCTGCCAAGCCAGATAGCGCATAAATCCACTTTTTTTGGGGCATCCCCATTTTTTCAATGAGCAGGGTTCCCAATATCAATATGCACAAGACAACAGTCATTTGAGCCAGCTCTATTCCTATATTAAAACTAAATAAAGGGATGAACAAATTTTGCGAACTGGCCATCATCATTCGGATACTATTGGCAAAGCCCATTCCATGAATCAAGCCAAATAACAATGCCAATAGGTATTTCAATTTTTGAGGCAATGCATGAACATTAGGTTGAATCAAATTTGCAACGGCTGTCATCAAAATAGTCAGGGGAATCAGCCATTCTACAATACTGTCTTTAAATCGAACTATATCTAAGATGCTCAAGAATAGCGTTGCTGTATGTCCAATGGTAAAAGCAGTGATTAAAAAAAGCACTTTTTTCCAGTCGCTGATTACATACAATGCGGTGAGCGCAGATAAAAACAACAGATGATCCAATGCCTCGGGGCTCATAATGTGTGTCCAGCCCAATTGACAGTATAATATAAAATCGTCCATGATGGAGGGATGAAGGCTTTGTGTTAATTTTACAGCAATATAAATCAATCCTCAGTAAAAAAGCCACTTTTATGCGCCTCTTCAAGTATCTATTGATGTTTTTATGGATGGCTGTTTCTTTTGGCGCATCGCTTCATCCTATTTATGTGAGCGTTACCGAAATAGAACACAATCCAAAAGAAAAAACACTTGAAGTCAGTTGTAAAATTTTCACCAATGACCTGGAGAATATTTTGCGAAAGCAATCAACCCAACACGTTGACCTCATTAATCCGTCCAATAAGGATTTGGTCAATCAGCTGATTCGCCAATATGTACAAGCTCATTTGAAAATATGGCTTAGCGGTCGGCAACAAAACCTGCAGTACATTGGGTATGAAATTTCCGAAGAGGGAGTGTTGTGCTACTTTCAAGTGGACAACGTACCAACTTTCAAAAGCATAACTATACAGGACAATATTCTATATGAGTATAAATCAGAGCAAATCAGCCTACTTCATGTAATCGTAGATGGCAATCGGAAAAGCACCAAATTGAATAATCCGGAAGATATGGTTACCCTCAATTTTTAATTTTTCGTAGGACTGTACCGGCGATTGAATGTCGTGGCGGAAGCATATCCCACCATGGTTCCTATCAGCCCGCCTGCTAGTATGTCCAAAGGATAATGAACGCCTACATATACTTGTGCGTATACTATAATACCTGCCCAACAGAAAAATAGCCATCCCCACTTGCCTATATAATCCTTCAATGTCAGATAGAAAAAAGTAGCCAGCCCAAAATGGTTGGTGGCATGGGAAGAAGTGAAGCTGGAACTTTGAGGTCTATAATTCAAAAGAAATCTCATGGAATTAGCCATCGTCGGATCATTGCAGGGACGAAGTCTCCAAATATATTCTTTGATGAGGTCGCTGCTAATGAAGTTGGTTAGAACGGGTGTCAAGGCTGCAAACAATATCCATTGCCATTTGTGTTTATCAAAATTAAAAAGACAGAACAGCAATAAAAAAAAGTATAGAGGAACCCAGGTTTGTGAATTTCTGATTATAGGCATCAGGCTGTCAAACAAATGATTCTGCCAACGCTGGTTGATGAGCTGAAAAATGGCTTTGTCTAACTGGATAATTTGATTCATATGTTTGGGAATATAGAGCCCCATCTCACCAATAGAGATTTAACTTTTTGCGTTAAAATTCTCTATTCAACTCAAAAATAATTAATCTAATTTAGCATCCTAGTAAAATTAGCAATCTTATGCGCTTTTTGAGCCATTTACCCCGATTTGTCCGTTGGATTCTCAGTGTGTTGGGTATCTTATTGCTACTCATGACTGTTTATCGCTTTTTCTTCTTTTTTCATTACAAAAATCCATTGGTGGCTTTTGATCCACAAGTATTCTGGTTGGGCATTCGATACGACGCTAGAATCACTGCGGCATTGGGCATACTCATATCTATTTTTGCTTCCATTCCGTATTTTCACCCCTTCAAAAATGAGGGTGCCCAAAAAGGATGGTCTGTATTCATCTCATTGATTTTTTTTCTGACCCTCTTTTTTTATGGCGCTGATTTTTACCACTTTGATTACTTGCAGCAAAGGCTAAGTTTTTCTGTACTCAATTATATGGAAGATGCCGCTATATCCACCCAGATGATGTGGCAAACCTATCCGATTGTCAAAATAATTATTTTCTTTATTGTAGCAGTGTGGCTTGTGTTTTTCCTGCATCTTCAGTTAATTAGACGTGTTCATTCAAGAATACCTGCTCTGCAGCGCAGTAAGCTCAATACTTTTTCTCATATCTTGTTGGTGTCATCATTTGCTTTGCTGGTGTATGGTAGAATCGGGCAATACCCTTTGCGTTGGAGCGATGCCTTTTCGTTTGGAGACAATTTCAAATCCAATGCTGCCCTCAATCCTTTTCAAAGTTTTTTTAGTTCCATGGATTTTGGTAGCAAAGGCTATGACCTTAAAAAAGTAAAAGATTCATATGCAGAGGTAGCCGATTATTTTGGAGTGTCTGAGCCCAATGCTGAAAAATTAAATTACGACAGACACATTCAATTCAATGACACATCTGCCAAAAAGCCCAATATTGTTCTAGTCATTTGTGAAAGTTTTAGTGCCGATAAAAGTTCTATGTTTGGCAATCGCCTCAACGCTACTCCTTATTTCAATGATCTTTGCAACAAGGGAGTTTTTTTTGAAAGATGTTTTACACCTGCATTCGGAACAGCAAGGGGAGTATGGGCTACATTGACGGGCATCCCCGATGTGTCTCACCCAAAAACTTCCAGCAGGAACCCTTTGGCTGTCGATCAGCATACCATTGTCAACAATTTCACTTCCTATAATAAATTTTATTTTTTAGGTGGCAGTACTACTTGGGCAAATATCAGAGGCTTGTTGAGTAACAATATTGACCAATTAAAAATATACGAAGAAGATGCTTTTCAATCGAATAAGGTAGATGTATGGGGCATCAGCGACAAAAATTTATTTCTGCAAGCCAATCAAGTTTTCTCCAAGCAAACAAGCCCTTTCTTTGCAGTGATTCAAACTGCTGACAACCATCGACCCTATACCATACCTGCCGAAGATAACCGCGAGTTTAAAAAAGTGCAATATTCGATTGATACCTTAAAAAAATATGGTTTTGACAACAATGAGCAGTTGAATGCGTTCCGATATACTGACTTTACTTTTAGAAAATTCATTGAAGCTGCCCAACGAGAAAAATATTTTTCCAATACCATCTTCGTATTCGTAGGTGATCATGGTATCCGTGGAAATGTCGGTTCAACATTTCCTAAAAGTTTTACCGAACAAGGCATTATGGCTGAGCATGTGCCCTTATTGTTTTATGCGCCTGCTTTGTTGTCGCCCGCTAAAATCAGACAGGTTGCCTCTCAATTGGATATTTTACCCTCTGTTGCTTCCCTGGCAAAACAATCCTATTTGAACAGTACATTCGGAAGAAATTTATTTGATTCGTCCGATCGGCAGCAACGATTTGCTTTTATTGCTGATCCGGAAATTCCTTCCATCGGATTGGTGAGCAATGAGTATTATTATGTCAGAAATCTTAAAACCAAACAAAGGGCTTTTGTGTCAGTACTAAATGATTCACCCGTTGTAGTGAATCCTCAAACAGATTCAATCAAAGCAAAAATGGCTCGTTTGACTGAGTCGCTGAATGAAACAGCGAAATATATGATTCTGAACAATAAAAAGCGACAGTAAGCCAACGATGTTGATCAAAAACAGAGTGCCCAAAACCGTACAATGGCTGATTAAGCTCTTTGTAATTTATTTGTTGTTGTTTACATTGTTCAGGGTGGCCACTGTTGTTTTTTTTAAGCCTGCCTCTATTCCCTTATTGGATCTAATTCCTGCCTTTTCCTTAGGTTTAAAATATGATTTGCGATGGATTTCTTTTTTGCTTTTCCCCATTGTAACGGCTTCTTTCTATGCCTCTTTTTCTCCTTTTTACAGTGAATGGTCTAAGAAGTTCTGGACTTATTATCTAAGTATACTGACGTTGTTTATTTTGTTTATTTATGGAGCTGATTTTGGGCAGTTTGCCTATGTCAATGCCAGACTCAATGCGGATGCTTTGATTTTTGCAGAGGATCCCAGAGAGAGTATTGAAATGATCTGGCAGAGCTATCCCATTGTTTGGATTTTTATTGGTTTGATTGGTGCTGTTCTGATGATGGTGTGGATGTTTCAAAAAATTCATGTAGACATAGCCTTCAATAATGCCCAGGTACATAAGTTTAGTTACAAAAAAAGATGGCGATTTCTTTGCTTATTGTTGTTGGGATGGTTTATGTATGGATTCTGTACCCTTCAACCATTGAATTTTTTTCGTGCTTTCAGTCTAAACGATGAATTTGAAAGCAATTTAGCACTCAATCCTTTGCAAAATTTTTTCACTACACTTCGCTTTCGGGCCCCTGAATACAATACGCACGCAAAAAAATACTATACATCCATTGCAGATTTTTTAAAAATGGATGCAGCGGGCAGAAAGCAAGGCAGTTACAAGCGCCTCGTGCATCCAGAAACAGAAGTGTTGGAAACCCAGCCCAATGTGGTGTTAGTGATTTGTGAGAGTTTTAGCATGTATAAAAGTAGCATGAGTGGAAATATTCTAAACAGTACTCCATTCTTTAACCAACTTACTCAGCAGGGTGTTTTCTTTAACAGATGTTTCTCTCCCTCCTTTGGAACCGCAAGGGGTGTTTTTGCTGCCATTACCGGCATACCCGATGTGCAACTGGGTAAATTTTCTACTCGAAACGAAGCCTCCGTGAATCAGCGAACCATTATTAACGATTTTGAAGGATATGATAAATTCTATTTTATCGGCGGTCGAAGTCAATTCAATAATTTCAGTGGCCTTATTCATAATATAAAGGATGTTAAAGTATATGAAGAAGGCAGTTATCGATCTCCTAAAGTGAATGTTTGGGGCATCAGCGATAGGGATCTTTTTTTAGAAGCCAATCAGGTGCTATCCAAACAACAGAATCCTTTTTTTGCCATCATTCAGACAGCTGACAATCACCGCCCATTCAATATACCTTCGGCAGAAAGCGATTTTATCAGCAAAACGATACCCAATGAGCTTTTGAATGCCAATGGATTTGAGTCTCAAGAAGAATACAATGCTTTTGCCTACACCGATTATTGTTTTAAAAAATTCATAGAAGCTGCTCAAAAAGAAAATTATTTTTCCAATACGGTTTTTGTGTTTGTAGGAGACCATGGCGTAGAAGGCAATGCATCATCTGTCTATCCAAGTGCATGGACAGAACAGCGTCTTTCCGAAGAGCATGTGCCCTTACTTTTTTATGCACCCTCTTTGCTAAGTCCGAAGTTGCATGAGGAGCCGGTTTCTCAAATTGATGTACTCCCCACCATTGCAAGCTTGATGCAACCCACTTATGTCAATACTACATTGGGTAGAAATATATTGGATCCTTCCGTTGACCAGCATGCTGCTTTCACCATTTATCATGCAGCAGGCTGGATTGGCCTGGTGACCGATTATTATTATTACCGAAAAAATATCCGAATCAATAAAGAAGAATTTGTACCCATTCGAAAGCAGCTTCCTGTATTGTCTGTCAGGCAAATTGACTCCATTAGAAAGGCTTCTTCAAAGTTGACAGAAGGATTCTATGAAACAGCAAAGTGGATGTTGCTGCACAATCAAAACAGGCCTCAATGATTTTTTTTAGCTATTAAAATCATTCTGGGCGAGTGGTCTGCATCGTAAGCTGCTAAATGATAGTCGCCCAGTACTTTTTGTATTTGCAATCCTTGTGGCTGAAATAGTTTTTCGAAATCATTGAGAGAGAATCTTGACACTTTTTCAGTGTATACTTTAGGCGCTTCAAAATTATTTTCGTGTACAATGATTTTTTTGTAAAAAAATCGTTCGTCGTACCACCTGGTGATAGAGAATTGGGTGCCCTCTATGATTTTCTCTTCTTGGTGTATCATTTGCTGTTCCACATAAGCGGCGTTTAAATAATCCATTACCAAGATTCCGCCCGGCTGTAAAGATTGGGAGATGCTTCTGATGGCATTTTGGTTTTCTCTGTCTGTTTGAAAATATCCAAAACTGGTAAAGAAATTGAAAGCATATTTGAAATAATTGATCCAGAAGGGGAGTCGCATGTCGTGTTGAAAAAAATGAAGCCGATCGTGTTCATGTTGGCTTGCTTCCCGAATACTTGCCTCACTTAGGTCGATGCCAGTTACATCAAATCCTTTTTCGGATAAGTGAATGGAATGTCTTCCTTTACCGCAGGCAATATCAACCATGCTGGCTCCTTTTTCAGGGGACAGATATTCAATCAGCTGATCAATAAATTTGGCCGCTTCCTGTTCGTCTCTGTGCTGGTACAACTGGTGATAATAGGGGCTGTTGAACCAATCCTTGAACCAATTTTCTTCCATGGCAATAAAGGTACTGCTTGCGATTGAATAATGGGTTGTCAATATCTTTTTTACAGAACCATCCTTTGCATCTAAATATTTGATAGTTAATGCATTGCGACAACTCGGAACTCTTTGTTATATTTGTTGCTCAATTTGACAGACATGGCATTGATCAAGAGCATTTCTGGTATTCGGGGTACCATCGGAGGGAAGCCTGGCAATCATTTAACACCCATTGATATCGCAAAATTCACTGCTGCTTATGGCACTTGGCTATTGCAGCAAACGGGCCAATCCTCTGCGAAAGTGGTGGTGGGCAGGGATGGTCGCATGAGTGGAATGATGGTCAAAAGCATTGTCAATGCAACGTTGTCTGCAATGGGTATCCATGTGATTGATTTGGACTTGAGTACGACCCCTACGGTGGAAATGGCAGTTGTTTTTTTACAAGCTGACGGTGGCATCATCCTTACTGCCAGCCACAATCCCAAAGAATGGAACGCACTCAAATTACTCAACAATAACGGAGAGTTTATCAGTGGCGATGATGGAAAATATATTTTAGACCTGGTGGAAAATGAGTCTTTTCAATTTGCAGAAGTAGACAAACTGGCTAGCATTACGACTGATGAGGGCATGCTGTCTACACACATTGATTCCATTTTATCTCACCAACTGGTGAATAAAAATGTCATTGCGAAAGCAGGCTTTCGGGTGGTAGTGGATGCAGTGAACAGTACGGGTGCTATTGCTGTACCCGCATTGTTAGAGGCGCTCGGGGTAGAAGAAGTGATTGTCATCAACCAAGAAGTTAATGGACAGTTTGCTCATAATCCCGAGCCATTGCCAGAGCACTTAACCGAATTGAGCAGGGAAGTGGTGGCACGCAATGCTTCTTTGGGTATTGCAGTGGATCCAGATGTAGACAGACTTTGTTTTGTATGTGAAGACGGCACTATGTTTGGCGAGGAATATACATTGGTGGCGGTGGCTGATTATGTACTGGGCAAACGTCCGGGTAATACGGTGAGCAACCTGTCATCGACCAGGGCATTGAAAGATGTGACCCTACAACACGGAGGACATTATTTCCCTAGTGCTGTCGGAGAAGTAAATGTGGTGCGAACCATGAAGGAGCACCAAGCCGTGATTGGCGGAGAAGGGAATGGCGGTATTATTGTACCCGATTTGCATTATGGAAGAGATGCATTGATTGGTATTGCATTGTTTTTGACGCATCTTGCTGAATCCAATAAAACCTGTAAGCAGCTTCGTAATACTTATCCTAATTATTTTATTAGCAAAAATAAAATTACTCTAGAGCCAACCGTTGATGTGCAAGCTGTATTCGATAAGATAAAAGAAAAGTACAAATCGAATCCCCTCAATACAGAAGATGGCCTTAAAATCGAATTCGAAAATGATTGGGTGCATTTACGAACCAGCAATACCGAGCCAATCATTCGAATTTATGCAGAAAGTAATTTCGAAACAACTGCTGATAATATTGCGATGCGGTTGATGAAAGATATCCAAGAGGCCATGTAAATGGCTGATTAAAACCCATACTATGAATCGAATTTATTTCGACAATGCTGCTACTACTTCGCTCGATCCTGTTGTTTTGGAAGCGATGTTGCCATTACTGACTGAAAAATTCGGCAATCCCTCTTCTATCTATTCTTATGGGAGAGAAACGAGACTATCAATAGAGTCTGCTCGCAAGTCTGTAGCCAAGATATTGAATGCACATCCGGCTGAAATATTTTTCACCAGTGGGGGAACCGAAAGCAACAATACGGCCATTCAAGCCTCTGTAAGAGACCTAGGATGCAAGCACATTATTACTTCTCTCATTGAACACCATGCCGTGACCCACACGGTTGAGCACCTGGCGTCGGCTGGTAAAGTAAAAGTCAGTTATGTGAAGTTGTTGCCAAATGGACACATAGACCACATTCATTTGGAAAAACTTCTTTCAGAGTCCAAGGAAAAAGTTTTGGTATCGCTCATGCACGCCAATAACGAAATTGGCAATATATTGGATATTCATTCGGTCGGTAATCTTTGTAAAAAATACAATGCTATTTTTCACAGTGATACAGTGCAGACCGTAGGTCATTTTCCTTTCGACTTGCGAAACACACCTGTGCATTTCATCACTGGCGCGGCGCATAAATTTCATGGCCCCAAAGGGGTGGGATTGTTATATATAAATGAAAATGTAAAAATTCAGCCCTTTATATTCGGAGGAGGACAGGAACGCAATATGCGTGCAGGTACCGAAAACATCTATGGTATTGTCGGTTTTGCCAAAGCATTGGAATTGGCAACAACGAATCATGAATCTGATCGTCGATACATCGCAGGTTTGAAACAATACATGTATGAAGCCTTGCTCAAACATATACCCGGTGTTGCATTTAACGGAGACACTTTGGGCAATAGCTTGTACACAGTGTTAAGCGTTAGTTTTCCCAAAACAGAAAAATCTGAAATGCTGTTGTTTAATTTGGATATTCACCATATTTGCGCCAGTGGCGGAAGTGCTTGCGCGTCCGGTGCGGAGGCGGGCAGTCATGTAATCAGAGCCATCAATCTCAATCCCAACCAAATCACCGTTCGATTCAGCTTCTGCAAACACAACACGCTTGCTGAAATTGATACGGTAGTACAACAGTTGAAAGTATTATTGTAACAATTTTAGAAAGAATATCCCAATCGATCAGTTACGCTCTTGGGCAAAGCCGGCAAGGTCCTTCTGTCGGTTAAGAAGCTATTGAGCTGTGATATTTCCTTGAATATATAATGTTTTTCCATCGCTCCTTGCAGATAACCTGCACCCGTGCTTCCTCCTGTTCCAACCCTGCTACCAATCATTCTTCTAACCATATTGATGTGTCGGTATCTCCAATTCCCCATTTGATTGTCGATTTCCAATAAAGTATCAATGAGTTGAAAGGGAAGTTCCAGCAATGGATATCCATGATACAACATAATAAATAAGCCTGATCTAGCTGCCGCAGGGCTCAGAGAACGGTCGCTAGATTCACCGGTCCCATAAAAAATTTGTTTAAAATAATTCGCATTGTTTTTCTCCTGTTCTGATAGTCCTTGGGTGTAAATCTGTTCGTAGGTTTTCCAAAAAGGATGTTCAGCAGGGGACTGTTGAGCAGTCCATTCGTTCCAAACAGAAGGGTCTTGCAAAAAAGGCATGCGCTCTAGCCATTTGTTGACCAATTTCAATAACGATTCACCATTTTCGGCTTCCTTTATTAAAGCGACATCTGATTCTTTGAGTTGAGAAGTATAATAATGTTGTCCATGCCGATGATCAAATGCTAAACCCAATTTCGCTTCTATGATTTTGAATTGCCAGCTTTGAAATCCGGAAGCGGGTCGGAGCATGTCCCTGAAATCCAAAAAATCCATTGGCGTCATGGTTTCAAGAATATCAATTTGTTTTACCAGTACTTCTAAAATGGTGGCTATTCTTTTCAATCGGTGCACAATGGTTTGCATGTCGCCAGAGTTGTCATGAAGCGAGGGCTTGCGCAATATTTCCATTACCGAATCCAATTCAAACAACACCTGCTTAAACCAAAGTTCATATGCTTGGTGAATGACAATGAATAACATTTCGTCATGCGCAGGCTGGTTCCCTTTTTCAAAACTGACGGGATGCTGGGCATCGATGATTTTATTTAATTCCAAGTATTCGCTATAATAAACGGGCTTGTGCTCCATGTTGTTTTTTTACAAACATAAAGAAATAAACCAGCGCTACAAAAAGCGAAGGAATCGAATCATCGTTAGTAGAAAGAGGATATTATCTAATCAAAACCACCGTTCCTTTTTGATCAATTTTTTGATTGAGATCAGGATTGTAGTATTGCAACATCCATACATAAGTGCCAGCATCTGCTTTTTTTCCTTTAAAGGTTCCGTCCCATTTTTTGGTCCAGTTGTTGGAATAAAAAACGCGCTGTCCGAAACGGTTATAGACACTAAAATGAAGGTCTTGTGCTTTGTAAGCATTGACAGGATATAGGTAATCATTCAGTCCGTCAAAATTCGGGGTGAATGCAGAGGGTACTGCGATGTAGCAATTCCATACAACCGCTAAGTTTGCAATGGCCGTGTCTTTGCACCCAATATCATTTTCTACAATCAATTGCACTGGCACATTATAATTGGATCCACTCACCACGTATTGCTGAGGGGGAGGATTGCCAACATAACTGGCAGTTCCATTCCCTAGGTTCCAATCCCAATAACGGATGTCGCCAATACTTGTGTCCTTAAAAACGGCTACATCATTGGGACAAACAACGGAAGGTCCTTCAAAACCAGCCTTGAGTGTATTGCGCAAAAAAACATCGCTTTGAGTGGTGTCTTTGCAGGTGCCATTGGATACTATGAGTTGTGCAATATGGTTGCCAAAAACACTGTAGGTGATGGTGGGGTTTTGCTGGTTACTGGTGATTTGATTGTCAAACGTCCAAAGCCAGCTGTTGACTGTATTCGCACCATTGTGACTATAAGCAACAATATCTTCTTCGCAGCCCAGTGAAATATTGAAATTAAAATTGGCGTTCACGGTATCCTTAATTGTGAAAAATAAGGTTTCTCCTGCAGGTGTTTGTTGGCCGCATTCGTCAATCAGGGTATTGCCATCTGTGCCGGTGGTCAGTTTGATTTGAAAATTACCAGCTTGTTGGAGCGGAGCAGATAATTTTACCACAATGGTGCTGCTGACGCCATTGACGCAATTTCCATTGGCAGATAATACAGTCACAGGATAATTTCCACTTACAATGAAATCTGTGCCATTAGGCTCAATAGAATTACATCGAATAGGCTTTCTAAATACCAATTGCAGGGTTTGCGGAGCACAGGCGGGCTTGGTTAAGCTGTCCATGGGCGTTGGCACAACAGGATAAACTGTCAGCGGAATTTGTTCGCCAACCGGAATAAAACGATCGCAATTATCAAGCAAGGTATTGACATCAGTACCCGTTTGCATTGTAATGACGTAGTTGCCGGCAGGAAGCGGATTGTTCAATACCAATTTAATTGAATCAGCGTCAAATCCGCTGGTGCACCCATTACCCACCGCACTGACGATGTTGGCTATAGGCGTATTGATCGAAAAGTCGGTTCCATTGGCTGCAATAGACTTGCATTTAATTTTTTTATTTAGTTTGATGGTAACCACTGTTCCATCGCAAACTGCGGCGGCGCTTTCCAAATGAGGTTCTTTGGGGTCCGTGATGCTGGCAGAGCCTCCTTGAAACGATAAGGCATATCCGCTTTGTGAATCAGTAAAATGACTGATCAATAGCAAATATTGATGACCCTGTATGATGGTTGGCATTGAGCTAAACAAGGGAACGCCCGGGCCTGCGCACAATATCAATCCACTTCCACTGCTGGAGGCGCCAGTTAAACCACTTTCTCCACTCCAATTGCAAGCCACAAACAAGGAAATGTCGTTGTATATATCAGTGGGATTGCGCCCGGTAACATCAAACAACTGCCAATCGTAATCATCGCCCAGGTTATTGGGTGTAATAAGGAAGCCAAGTGTGCCGGAAGTAAAACAAGTAAACTTGTACCAATAAGGGTTTTTGTCCGTCAAAGTAACCGTCGCACTGGTGCAAGGTGAGGGAACTTGTCGATCGCCACAGATGGCCACAGAACTTTGATTGAATACAGTGGTGCCACAAACCGGAAAAGCTGTTTGAGGGTTTTGTCCCAGGGCGGTGCAAGTTTGAGCTAGCGACTCCTGCGCGACAAAACAAAGGAATAAAACGAGTGAAGTAAAAAATATACGCATACCTAACGGCAAGTTACTGCAAAGCAAAATATATACAGATAACCCCTGTTATCTTTTGATAGTTTTAACAAGTTTGATTAATGAAGTTTGCTCTTTATTTCCTGCAACTTCAACAGTGCTTCCACGGGGGTCAACTGGTTGACGTCTGTTTCGTTTAATATCTTTCTGATTTCTTCAAAAGTGACTGAATGCGCATCAAAAATACTCAGCTGCATTTTGGGCTGTTGCATTTCTTTGATCACCTCGGATGGATTATTAGAATGAGCAGCTGCATTGTCCCTGCTGGCTTCTAACATGGCCAGCATTTCATTGGCTCTTTTGATCAATTCGGGCGGCATTCCGGCCATTCTGGCCACATGAATACCAAAGCTATGCGTGCTTCCGCCGGCCGCTAGTTTTCTGAGGAAAATCACCTTATTGCCCACTTCTTTATTGGTGATGTGATAATTCTTGATACGTGAAAAAGAATTTTCCAATTCATTCAATTCATGATAATGGGTAGCGAACAGCGTTTTGGGCTTGAAAGCCGACTCATGCAAATATTCAGCAATGCTCCAGGCAATAGAAATGCCGTCGTAGGTAGAAGTACCCCTGCCAATTTCATCCAACAACACCAAACTCCTGGAAGAAAGGTTGTTGATGATGCTAGCTGTTTCGTTCATCTCCACCATAAAAGTGCTTTCTCCTCCACTCAAATTATCAGAAGCACCGACCCTCGTGAATATTTTATCTGTCAATGGAATGGTGGCGGCCGAAGCGGGAACAAAGCTGCCCATATGGGCCATCAGGGTAATCAGTGCCGTTTGCCTTAGAATGGCACTCTTACCACTCATATTGGGGCCTGTCAGAATAATAATCTGCTGATCAGTATTGTTGAGGCTAATATCATTGCTGATATAAGTTTCTCCAATGGGAAGATGTCGTTCTATAACAGGATGTCTGCTGTCTTTCAAATTCAAAACATGACCATTGTCTACAGCAGGTTTTGTATACTGATATTGGATGGCGTTGTTGGCAAAGCAACTGATACAATCCAATATGGCCATTACTTGACCATTGGTCTGCAAGGGAGCAATGTATTGCTGAAGTTGATGGAGCAGCTCCTGAAAAATTTGTTGCTCAATTTGAATGATTTTTTCTTCAGCCCCCATAATTTTCTCCTCATATACTTTCAACTCTGGGGTTATGTATCGCTCAGCATTCGCAAGTGTTTGTTTTCGAATCCAGGTGTCTGGCACTTTGCTTTTATGAACATTGGTTACTTCTAAATAATATCCGAATACATTATTAAAGCTGATCTTTAAAGAAGAGATGCCTGTTTCAACGGATTCTTTTTGTTGCAGCTCCAACAAGTAATTTTTTCCGCCACTGGCAATGGATCTCAATTCATCCAATTCTGCGTGAACACCCGTGGCAATGAGCCCGCCTTTGTTCGAAACAGCCGGTGGATTTTCTGCCAACACTCGCTGAATGGTGTGCACCATGTCTGAGCAGGGATTAATCAGGCCTGCAATTTTTTGCAGATAGGGGTTCGTCAATTCTTTGCAATAGGTTTTCACCATTGCTGCTTCCTCCAGGCCTTTTGAAATTTGCATCACCTCCCGTGGATTGATCTTTTTGAGGGGCACTTTAGCAGCCAATCTCTCCACATCACCTGCTTGTTTGATGTGTTGATGTATTTTATTCCTAGCGTCGGTTTCTTTGAGTAGGCATTCGACTGCATCTAGTCTTTCATGAATGCTGGTAACATTGTTCAACGGCATCAGCATCCATCTTTTCATCAAACGCGCGCCCATAGGAGAAACTGTTTGATTAATGCTGTTAAACAAACTGTGTTGTTGTTCCTGATGGCTAATCAGCTCCAGGTTTCGAACGGTGAATCGGTCCATCCACAAATGCTCCTCTCGATTGATTCGCTGGATGGAAGTGATGTGCTGTAGATTTGGATGTTCTGTATCTTTCAAATAATGAAGAATAGCACCCGCCGCAATGATGCCTGCGGAGAGTCCTTCTATGCCAAATCCTTTCAAGCTATGTGTGCCAAAATGTTTGAGTAGCTGTTCGGTCGCATAGGCTTCTGTAAAAATCCATTCATCTAATCCATAGGTGAAAAAGGATTGGCCGACATTATCTTTAAATTCTTTTTGTTTGTTTTTTTGAAAAATGACTTCGGCGGGCTGCATGCCTTGCAACAATTTGTCGGCATATTCTTTGTCGCCTTCTGCCACAAAAAATTCGCCTGTAGAAATATCCATTAATGCCACGCCGATCTTGTTTTGCTCCATATGCAGCGCAGCCAGAAAATTGTTGCTATGGTGTTCAAGCAATTTATCATTGACAGCCACTCCAGGCGTCACAAGTTCTGTCACGCCTCTTTTTACAATACCCTTCGTGGTTTTGGGATCCTCCAATTGATCGCAAATGGCGACTCGAAATCCGGCTTTAACCAATTTATGCAAATAGGTATCCAGGGAGTGATGAGGGAAACCGGCTAGTTCAGCAGAAGCAGCATTTCCATTGTTCCTTTTGGTGAGGGTGATGCCCAGTACTCGGGCTGCATGTATGGCATCTTGACCAAAGGTTTCATAAAAATCACCCACCCTGAAAAGCAAAATAGCATCAGGGTATTTTGCCTTGATGGCATTGTGTTGTTGCATTAAAGGTGTTTCTCCAGATCCTTTGGCCATAGGAAACAAAAATAATACATTGGGCTTTATAATTACCATTGCTTTTGTGCACAACCTTTTCGCCCTCAAAGTGGCCCATGTCCTATAAGTAAAGAGTATTAACAGAATCTTATCAGTCAGTAGTCAGGCCAGTTAAATGCAATGAAGTCTAATGCTTATCTTTGCATCGCATATTTTTGATGCCTAAAATTGAGTCCAAATGAACAAATTATTCGCCACCTTAATCGCTTTATTGATTTCAACTTCATTGTTGCAAGCCCAATCAACAAAGGGGATGGGTAAAAGTGATGCAGAAGCCAAAAAAGTGCTGGATGCGGTCAGTGCAAAATTCAAAGGGTACAAGTCGGTACAGGCAAAATTCTCTCTTAAAATCGAGAATGCTGCGGGTAAAACATTGGGCAACAAATCCGGCTCAGTATTCATGAAGAATACCAAATATCGAATCAATGTGACCGGCCAAGATATTTACTCTGACGGATCAAACATTTGGACCTATGAGAAATCTTCCAATGAAGTAACCATCAATAAAATAGACCCCAGTGCCAACAGTATTACCCCTCAAAAGCTGTTTACGAATTTTTACGATAAAGATTTTTTGTACCGATTGAATGGAAGCGTCAAGCTGAATGGTAAAGACATGCAGCAGATTGAACTGACTCCTTTTGATAAAACGAAACCCTTTTTCAAGGTCTTATTATATATCGACAAGGGCACCATCATGTCTACCCAGGTGTTTGAGAAAACAGGCAATAGATATACTTATGCTGTTAGCAATATGAAAACGGATGCTGTTTTGCCGGATGCTACGTTTGTGTTTGATGCCAAAAAATATCCAGGTGTTGAAGTTGTCGACTTAAGATAAGTATAGCGACAATTATTTACCCCATCTAAAAGTATCCACAGGGATTCCAGCAAGGTCCAGTATTCTGTCGACCACCGTTGCAGCCAGTGCTTCCATGGTAGTCGGTTGGCTGTAAAAAGAAGGTGTAGCTGGGCAAATAATACCACCTGCCAGCGTGATGGTTTCCATATTTTTAATGTGGATCAAATTGTAGGGGGTTTCTCTCGCTACACAAATCAACTTTCTTCTTTCTTTTAACATGACATCGGCTGCCCGGGTAATCAGGTCATTGGAAATGCCTCCAGCAATTCTGCCCAATGTCCCCATGCTGCAAGGCACAATAATCATCGTGTTGTATTGACCCGATCCAGAGGCGAACGGAGCAGTGAAATCTTGTTGCTCATAATATTTAACAGGAAATTGCTCGTAATCGGTATTTCCCAGTTCTGTCTGCCATACTTCCTTGGCGTTTGGTGTCATGACCACCGCCAAATCTTGAATTTGTGATGGCGCCTGCAAGAGTTTTTTTAACAATACGGAGGCATAAATCGATCCACTGGCACCGGTGATGGCTACAACAATTTTTTGCATGACTAATTTTTACGAAGGTCAATAGCTACAACAATTTAATCAATAAAAAGTTGAGTCTGGCCTTCTCTGTCTTTCTGAATGAAAATTTGCTAAAAAAAATCCCGTTATTAAACGGGATGAAGACATTATTAGTTTTACAAAGCTTCTGCCATGTCAGGGATCTGGGCGGCTTTGTATAACCCTGCGTCTAATTTTTTCTTGGTTTCCTCAAAAGCCTTCAGGGTCAGGTCTACTTCCTCAAAACTATGCGCAGCAGTGGGGATGAGCCTGTATATGATATCTCCTTTAGGAATCACAGGGTACACCACAATACTGCAAAATATATGATAGTTCTCCCTTAAGTCCATTACCATTTGAGTAGCCTCCGGCACATCACCCTTCATATAAATTGGGGTAACAGGAGAATTGGTGTTTCCAATATCAAAACCTCTTTCTTTCAAACCAGTTTGCAAACGGGCTACGTTGTCCCATAATTTTTTTCTGAGTTCGGGCATGGTGATGACCATTTCCATACGCTTGAGCATGCCTTCGACAATCAACAAAGGCAGACTTTTTGCAAAAATTTGAGATCGGGTGTTGTAACGTAAATATTTCAACACGGCTTTTGGTCCGCTGATAAACGCGCCAATACTGCCCATGCTTTTTACAAACGTGCTGAAATATAAATCAATTCCATCTTGACAACCTTGGGCTTCGTCAGCACCTGCACCCGTAGGGCCCATGTAGCCAAATCCGTGGGCGTCGTCAATCAGTATTCTGAATTCGTATTTCTTTTTCAAGGCAACAATTTCTTTCAGGATTCCCTGCTCTCCATCCATTCCGAACACTCCTTCGGTGATCAACAAAATTCCACCCCCATTTTTAGCAGCCAATTCTGTAGCCCGTTGTAATTGCTTTTCACAATCTGCAATATCATTGTGCTTGAAAGCATAGCGATGTCCCATATGAAGTCTTACGCCATCCACAATACACGCATGCGCTTCAGCATCATATACAATCACATCTCTTCTGTTCACCAGGGCATCAATACAGCTCATGATTCCTTGGTAGCCAAAATTCAGCAACATGGTATCCTCTCTATTGACAAATTTGCTGATCACTTTTTCCAGTTCTTCGTGCTTGCCAGTGTTTCCACTCATCATTCTAGCCCCCATTGGATTGCCCATTCCGTATTTGGCAGCTGCTTCGGCATCTACTTTTCTCACTGCTGGATGATTTACCAGTCCCAGATAGTTGTTGAGGCTCCAAACAATCATTTCTTTTCCCCTGAATTGCATGCGGGGGCCAAGTTCGCCCTCCAATTTAGGAAATGCAAAATAGCCATGCGCTCTATCCATATGTTGTCCGATAGGACCACCATCTTTTACGAGTTTTTCAAATACATCCATTGTGATTAGCTTTAATAATTTAGAATGGGTAAAATTCAATGTTGTCATGGCGTCATGGCAACATACTTATGCTGGCAAAATTAAGGTTTTCAGCTTAAAAATAGCCATTGCCCTTGTTCCAGTCAAAATTGCAGACCCGCTCAGTGATTGGTATATTTGCTTCAAAATTATCCTTCATGTTAGCATTTAAAAAAACCATATTGGCACTCTCTTTTGTATTTGTTTGTATGATCGCTTGGGCACAAACCCCACATAAGCACCAGGCATCAACCAATCGACCCAAATTGGTAGTAGGGATAGTAGTAGACCAAATGCGCTGGGATTATTTATATCGTTTCCAAAGTCAATACGGAGCTGCTGGGTTTAAAAAATTGATGAACCGAGGCTTCAATTGTCAGAACACACTTATTACCCATTTGCCTACCTATACAGCGGTAGGACATTCTGGGGTGTACACCGGAAGTGTTCCGTCTATTACGGGTATTGTTGGCAATAATTGGTACGATCGCGCTACACGTCAAAACATCTATTGTTCAGAAGACAGCACGGTGAAAACAATTGGTAGTAATTCGAAAGCAGGAAACATGAGCCCACGAAACATGTGGACCAATACCATTACAGATGAATTACGATTGAGTAACCATTTTGACAGTAAAGTAATCGGCATTGCTTTGAAAGACCGTGGAGCGATTTTTCCCGCTGGGCATAGTGCCAACGCAGCCTATTGGTATGATGAGGGTATTGGTAAATGGATTTCCAGTTCTTATTATATGGACTCATTACCTCAATGGGTAAACGCTTTTAATCAACAACAGCTTCCTTCATCATGGATGAAAGGTGTATGGAAAACCCTTCTCCCCATCGAGCAGTATACTCAAAGTAGCAAAGACGATGTTGCATACGAAGAAACCATTCCCGGTGAAAAGGCCGTTACATTTCCTCATCTTTTGAGCGAAATCAAAGAAAAACCTTTGGCAGCATTCAAATTCACACCTTTTGCCAATACCTACAGCTTTGAATTTGCAAAAGCAGCCATCCAACAAGAAAAGCTTGGAAAAGGACCCGCCACTGATTTTTTAACTTTGAGTCTGTCTGCAACCGATTACATAGGGCATACTTTCGGCCCCAACTCAATTGAAATACAGGACACGTATCTTAGAGTAGACCAAGACCTTGCAGACTTTATTCAATTCCTAGACAATCGATATGGGAATAACAATTATCTTCTTTTTCTCACCGCTGATCACGGAGCGGCCCATGTGCCCGATTTTCTATCTGATCATTCCATGCCCGGAGGAACCTTTAGTTTACGCAATCTGACCATTGCTATCAATGAGCGTGTGGAAAAACAATTTGGAATAAAAAAAGTTATTGCAGCGGCACAGAACGATCAATTGTATCTGGACGAATCCGCCATTCAACAACACAATGCCTCAAGGGACTCTGTCCTCGAAACCATTTTACAGACCTGCAAAGCAAATCCTATTGTGGTCAATGCTTTTGACATTCACACACTATACCAGCAAAATATTCCCGAGCCCATTCGCACCATGCTCGCCAATGGTTTGAATACTCAACGCAGTGGCGATATACAATTGATTTGCAAACCAGGCTACATTGAAAGCGACAAAAACAAGGGTACTACCCATGGATCTTGGAATCCATACGATGCCCATATTCCGCTATTGTGGTATGGTTGGGGTATCAAAACGGGTCAGACTTTCAAGCAGACCCACATGACTGATATTGCCGCTACGCTCGCTGCTTTGTTGCACATTCAAATGCCAAATGGTTGTGTAGGGGAGGTGATAACAGAGTTGGTGTGGTAGTTTCTTAGGAGCAAGCTGGAGTGGCAAGTGTTGGAAAGCAACTTGTCAATAACAGCATTTTATCTTTGGTTAATAAAATTATTGAATTCCAATTGGGCGAGCTGGCTTGTAAACAATGAGGTATGCTCACCTTCAGGAATTTCTGCAAATACTGTCTTTTGACAATCTTTACAATTCAAAATTTTCTGTTTGAAAGCTGGCCATGAGTATAACTGAATCGGAGAGTCTTTCAATCCCTGAACAAAAAGGATGTCTGATTTAAATCCGCTTGTAAAATTCAGTAAAGATCGTTGCATATAGGCCTCTGGATTGCTGTCGGTTGAACCATATGTATTGCGAAGTTTCGTACAGTTAATGCTTTGCTTTATTTTTCCTTTTTCTTCCAGTTCGCATCTATAAACAAGGTTTAATGGTCCAGGAGCATTGGCAATGACTCCGTTGGTCGTATGCATGGTATTGAGCCTGGTTACTATATATCCACCTTGCGAATGTCCGGCCATGAATATTTTTTTGACTTGTATGCCCAATTCCTGTGATGCTTTGTATTTAATCCATAACAATGCCGCTTCAGCTTGTTTTATATTATCACCCAAAATCATGTTTTCTTCGGGATAAGCGACGCTGATTAGCAACATATCCTTTCTGTCCAGTATTGCCTTGAATTTATCAAGTGTTTTATTTGCTGCAGTCAAAATGTTTTCATCATACAAAACCGTGCCATGGAATAGGACCAGTACATCTAAATCATCGTTTGATGGCTTGTCTACAATCACATCAACACTGATGTTATTGTAGCTAGCTGTCATGGTTTTTCTGTAGGAATCTGTTGTGTTTTTAGCATTGGCTTTATAAAAGATGGAAATCAATAGCAAGATGATGGAAAGCTTTTTCAATGCTCTGGTATTTAGTAAAATATGAATTTACAAAAATTCGTTTACCAATCGTTAGTTGCCAGTAGGTCTCAAATCAAAATAACCCTGTTCGTTCCGCTTGCTTTTTTGTTCTAAAACTTTAAACCTTGAACCTTCAACTCTACAAACGCAAGAACCCAGCAATTGCGGGGTTCTTGTTGTTGGGTTACTAGGATTACTTTCAGTGATCCTTCAGGGAGGGGGGCTAAAAAGAAAAGCCCTGACTCGCTTCGCTCGTCTGTGTTCTTTTTGCATTTCAGCTTTTGCAAGCCAGCTTGCATCGCTTCCATGCAAAAAGTCCCGCACATTGTGCAGGACTTTTCTGTTTGTTGGGTTACTAGGATTCGAACCTAGACAGACAGAATCAAAATCTGTAGTGCTGCCGTTACACCATAACCCAATCTTACCCCAAATGAATTTGAGGAGTGCAAAAATAAGGCTTGTGAAAAGATGTTCCAAAAAGAATTTTTTGCCTTTAACATAGCTTTACCTTCTATAAACATCGTTATTGGAAGCCTAAATTGTAATATTGTTCATGAAATGGAGAGGCCTTGTTGTTTTGAGTCTGTTTTTTATCTGCTTACAGGATGTGAAATCCCAACATTTGACTCGTTTTAAAGTGTTAAATGCCTCCGATTCTACCCCGATAGCCAGTGTCACTGTCTTGCTGAACGATTTGCCAATTGCGACAACCGATTCGGTAGGCATGGTTGAATGCAATGTTCAAGCAGGCAAAGATTTCATTGGATTCTCTGCGAAGGGCTTTACCCCAAAAAAAGTATCTATTCCGGTTTCTGTGGAGAAGGAGCTGGTTATTTATTTGATCGAAGAAGTGGACAAATTGGAAGATGTAATCATTGTTTCTTCCACTCGATCCAATCAGCCGATAGAAAGCGCACCCATCAAAGTGGAGGTATTGGATGCAGAGGAGATGAAAGAAGAAAGCATGGTGAAGCCCGCTACCGTATTGGGTATTATTGGAGACATCAGTGGGGTGCAGGTGCAGCAAATCAGTGCAGTTTCAGGCAGCAGCAATATCAGAATTCAGGGGCTGGAGGGAAGATACACGCAAATCCTGAGAGATGGCATGCCATTGTATGAGGGCTTCAGTGGAAATTTTGGATTGATGAGTATTCCGCCGCTGGATCTCAAACAAGCAGAACTGATCAAAGGATCTTCTTCCACTTTGTATGGAGGAGGAGCCATTGGTGGACTGGTCAATTTGATTTCTAAAAAACCTACTCAAGAACAAGAAGCCATTGTTTCCATCAATCGAACCACTTTACAAGAGACAGATTTCAATTCCTTTTTATCCAAGAGAAAAAATAAATTAGGGTACACCCTTTATGCCGGTGAAACCACACAGTCGGCAGTAGATGTCAACAAAGATGGATTTTCTGATCTTCCTCAATTGCAATCTATGGTATTCCATCCTCGGTTGTTTTTCTACCCGAATGCCACCACTAGTTTCACCTTTGAATGCAGTTACACAAAAGAAAATAGGCTAGGCGGGGATATGTTTGTAATTCAAAACCAAAAGGATACGGTCCATCAATATTTTGAGAAAAATCAGACCGATCGAATGACTTTTGCTTTTTCGGCCGAACGAAAAACGGGACATTACGGAACGATTGCCTCGAAATCTTCCATCAGCCAGTTTGTGAATTTGATATCCAGCAACCAAAATATTCTGAAAGCCAAACAAACAGATTTTTTTTCTGAACTATCTTATTTGATGAATCGGCTTCAAAATGCTTGGGTTGTCGGATTGAATGCTACCGGAAATCAATTTACCAAACTAAGCGGCGATTCGATTCATTTGAAGAATACCCGCCATGTCACTGTTGGCGTTTTTTCTCAATTCACCAGAAAATTTACCAATCATTCTTCGCTAGAAATAGGCCTTCGAAATGATTATCAAAACCAATA